>NZ_FXUI01000009.1:0-110852 GCF_900182875.1 Novosphingobium panipatense | reverse complement strand
CTTGGCGACCGCTGCAAAACCGTGTGGTCCGCTGCGGTGAAGCGCCCTCTAAGGTGACCCCGCGATTCGGTCAAACACTAATTTCAAAAATGTTTTCAACAGAGGCAACGGGACATGCGGGCGCCCGTCCTCCCGCCACCGGAGGCGGCGGAACCCTCGCGAGAGCGGCTTATTTCCTCTACGAAGGAGATGCCGAACGTGGAGCAACTTGCGGGAGATTTCTGGTCCATTCGGGGTGATTTCAGGATCGCCGGGATCCTGAACATCGGCACACAGATGTCGCTGGTCCGGCAGTCCAATGGTCGGTTCTTGCTCATCGACAGCTACAGACCCGAGGAAGAGGAACTGTCCGCCGTCCGGGCGCTGACGAACGGCGGCGAGGCGATTGACGCGATCGTCAACGTACACCCATTCCACACCCTGCACTGCCGCGTGCTCCATGAGCTGTTCCCGCGCGCGACGCTGATCGGCACCGAGCGGCATCATCGAGAGTATCCAGACCTTCCCTGGTCGAAGGATCGGATCGAGGACACGTCGACGCAGGAGCGGTTCGGCGCGGATCTTGAATTTGCCATACCATCAGGCGTGGATTTCGTATGCCAGGATGAGCGGGTGCATGTGGGCTCTGCCCTGGTCCGCCACCGGTCAAGTCGCATCCTTCACGTGGACGACACGATCAACGTTTTCACCCCGCCTGCCTTGCTCAGGGCGTTGCTTCCTTCCCCACGCCTGCGATTCCATCCCATGCTTGCGAGGGCTCTCGGCGACAGGGCCGACGCAGCGGACGCCTTCGAACAATGGGCACTCGGCCTGGCGGAGGCCTGGGCCGACACAACAGTGGTATGCGCCGCCCACTCGGCGATACATCGGCCGCGCTCCTTTCGAGAGGAGATGGAGGCTGCGCTTGCTGCGGTGAAGCCGGTGCTCGCCCTGCATCGTCGGCGGTTCGCCGGCTGAACAGCCCAAAAAGCCTGTACATAAAAAGACATAATTCTGCTGTTGCGAATTGTTAGCATTAGCCGTAGCTGAGCGCCACTTGGCCCTGGGGGGTCGCCAAAGGGGTGTTTAGATGTCGTTTGCCTATGCCGCGCTCAGAGCTTCTCGTCTGCCGCTCCTCAGCCTTGGCCTAGTTCTCTCCAGCAGTGTCTGCGCCGAAGAAGCTGCCGATGCCGCCGCAGATAGCAATGACATCGTGGTCACAGCCACCGGCTTCGAGATGCAGGCCATCGAGGCTCCGGCTTCCATCAGCGTCATTTCCCGCGAACGGCTGGAGGAGGCGCCTTACCGGCAGATCACCGATGCGCTTTTGGATGTGCCCGGTGTGTCCATCACGCCTGGTGAGGGCAACTCGCGCGATATCTCCATTCGCGGCATGGGTGCGAACTACACCCTGATCCTCGTCGACGGTCGCCGCCTCAACTCACGTCAGTCACGCACAAACGGAGGCAGCATCACCGAAAGCGGCATGCTGCCGCCGCTCGAGCAGATCGAGCGCATCGAAGTTGTACGTGGGCCGATGTCCTCGCTCTACGGCTCGGATGCGATGGGCGGCGTCATCAACGTCATCACCCGTCGCGTCGGCGATAAGTGGAGCGGAAGCGTTCGCGCCAATGGGACAGGGCAGATTTTCGGTGAGTACGGGGATTACTGGGACGCAAGCTTCTCCGCAGGCGGCCCGATCATTTCCGATGTCGTGGGGCTGCAGCTCTCGGGCGGAATGAACCGGCGCAACGAGGACACCGTCTATTACGGCACGCCGCAGCGAAAGGACGATAACCTTACGGGCCGGCTGGGCTTCAAGCTTGGCTCGGATCACGACCTTATCCTGGAAACCTCCTACTACTACCAGGAAACGCAGCAAACGCCGGGCAAGACCCTGCTGGCGACCGATACCCCCTCGCTGCAGAGCCAGGAGAGGTTCGTCTACTCGCTCAACCACACGGGCAAGTATGGTGCCGTGACGTCGCAGTCCTACGTCCAGCTGGAGGACGCCACCCGCCGCGAGACGAACGTCAACATCAAGAACTACGTGGCACAGTCCTCCTGGATCGTGCCGATCGGCCGGCACACGATTAACGCGGGTGGCTATTTCGACTACATCGACCTTTACGCGCCTTCGGGCAACGGACTTACCGTCGACGGCAAGGTCAGGGACGCGGCCGACCGCCTGCAGTGGGCTCTGTTCGGCGAAGCGGAATGGAACTTCATACCCGGCTTCGCCCTGACCACGGGTCTGCGCTTCGACGATCACGATCTCTATGGCAGCCGTCTCTCGCCGCGCATCTACGGCGTGTGGAAAGTGACCGGCGACTTGATCGTCAAGGGCGGCGTGTCCAGCGGCTTCCGCGCTCCCGACATTCGGCAGACACTGGCGGATTGGGGCCAGAACAGCCGCGGCGGCACCGTGTACGGCAACCCCGACCTGAAGGCGGAAACGTCGCTCACCTACGAAGGCAGCGTCATCTACAGCAAGGGGCGCTTCGAGGCGAGCCTGACCGCATACCAGACGGACTTCAACGACAAGATCCTGCGCGTCACGTGCGCACAAGCGGGCGCATGGTGCACCAGCGAGCCCAACAACAGCAGCGGTCGGCCGGGAACTACGTATCTCAATGTGGACAAGGCCCGCATTCGCGGTATCGAGGCGTCCCTGCGAGCTCCGATCGGCGCGGCCTTCACTCTCAGCGCCAGCGGCACGTTCACGGATTCCAAGCAGCTGACCGGCATCAACGCCGGGGCGGCCCTCAATGAGACACCTGAACTGCAAGGAAGCCTTGCGCTGAACTACCGTCCGGAAGGCTCACGCTTCAGCGGCTTCATCCGCGGCATCTACTACGGCAAGGAACTGCAGGCCGCGACGGCGATCAGCGCCTCCAACATCATCGCTCCGGGGTATGCCACCGTCGATGTCGGCGCTGCCCTCGATGTGACTGAACGCCTCACGCTGCGCCTGGGCATCCAGAATCTCCTCGATAAGCAGATGACCTATGAGGAGTATGGCTACGTCAACGATCGTGCTCGTGCGTGGGCAGGGATATCCGCGCGGTTCTGAGCTGCGTCAGGTCTGGAACAGGGAAGGAAGACAGCATGCCGACATTCTCAAGAAAAGCGCTTCTGGGTATCAGCGCCGCCATCGCGGCCCTGACCCTTGCCGGCGCCGCACCCGCCAAGGAGGTCACGATTGCCCATGCCAAGGGCCAGACCCTGCTCGAGCAGGCTCCAAAGAAGGTCGCGGTCTATGATCTCGCAACGCTCGACATCCTGAACGCGCTGGGCGTCGACGCTGTCGCGGGGGTGCCCAAGGGGGCTGACGGCAACGGCAACCTCCCGCCGCACCTGGCCCGGTACACCGCTCCTCGCTACGCCAACGTGGGCACTCTGTTCGAACCCGATACGGCCGCGTTGGCGGCGCTCAAGCCCGACCTTGTCATCATCGGCGGGCGGTCTGCCAAGAAGTATGTCGAGCTTGCCGGTCTAGCGCCGACGATCGATCTCTCTTCGCAGGGAGGCGATCTGGCGGCGACGGTGATCGACAACACCCGCAAGCTCGGGCACCTGTTCGGCGTCGAGGAGCAGGCTGGCCAACGCGTGACCGAGTTCGAAGCGACTGTGTCCGAACTGCATGCCGAGGCCGGGCGGCAAGGCACCGGCCTCCTCCTGTTCAGCGCTGGCCAAGGCGTTGCCGTCCATGCGCCTGGCGATCGGTTCGGCCACGTCTATGACTTCATCGGCATCCGTTCAGCCGTGCCTGCTGTCGAAGCCACAGAGCGTAGCGGACGCGCGCCCGCCGGCTCGCCCGAAGCCGAGCTGGCACACCGGCAGCAACAGCAGAAGCTCGAAGCCGGCTTATCCGCCGATCCACACTGGATCTTCGTCATCGACCGCTCTGCCGCCACGGGCACGGCGCCGAGCACTGCGCGGCAAACACTCGCCCAGGATCCGCGCATCAGCGCCACCAGCGCGTGGAAGGCCGGCCGCGTCGTCTATCTCGACCCCAAGACCTGGTACCTCGTCGGCGCCGGTATAGATGCCCTGTCGCAGAGCGCAAAGGCCACCCTCGCGTCGTTCAAGGCGGCGAATTAATCGCCACTTACTTCCTCCTGTCCCACTGCATGGCCGGCTCTGCAACGACCAGAACGGGCCATGCAGTGGAGCAGAGAACAGGTTCGCTGGCGCAGTGCCGCAGCGGGTTTCCCGTCGGACGGTGACACGCGATCATTAAACGCCGCCCCTGAACGTCTCCAGCGCTGCAGCCGCGTTCCAGTTTTGCAGCAGTCGGGTAGCCGCTTCCGCATCTGTAGGCCGGCCGAAGAGATAGCCTTGCGCGACATCACAATCCCACTGCGCCAGGGCGCGCGCCTGGGACGCGGTTTCGATGCCCTCGGCCACGGTCAGGATGCCTAGGCGCTTTGCCAGATCCAGGATCGTTCGCACGATCATGGCATCCTCGCTTTCACGCAGGTCGATCTGCTCGATGAACGAGCGGTCGATCTTCAGCACATCCACCGGGAACTGCTTGAGGTGGGTGAGCGAGGCATAACCCGTTCCAAAGTCGTCCAGCGCAATCGTTACACCCGCGTCCGAGAGCGTGCGCAGCGTGCTTTCCACCGAAGTGGAGAGCTGTTCCGTCAGAACGCTTTCCGTCACCTCAAGCTCGATCCTGTGGGCCGCCACCCCCGCCCTCTCCAATCTTGTGAGTATCCGCTCGGCAAAGTCGCCGCGGCTGAAATCATGGGTCGACGAATTCACCGCGACCCGGCCGAAGCGCAGCCCTTCGGCTTCCCATGCAAGAATGTCCCCGATCACCTTGTCCAGAATGCGGTCGGTGATCTGCGTCGAAGTGCCGGGATCGGACAGGGCTGCCGCTATTTCGTCTGGCGTCCGGAAAACCTGCTCGTGGTGCCACCGCAGCAAAGCCTCGAACCCGACGCATTCGCCCGTGTGGAACGATATCTTTGGCTGATAGAAGGGTACGATCCGGTCGTGGCGCAACGCTTCGCGAGCATCATAGAGCATCTGAATCTCGCGCTCCGCCTCGAAGCCGAGCTCAGCACGATAGCAGCGGATGCGTCCGCCGCCCTCCTTCTTGGCGGCGTAGAGCGCAAGGTCTGCTCTCTTGTGGACATCGCGAGGCGCCTCACCGTGGCCGAAGGCGACCGCAACACCGACGCTGAATCCGAGATCGAGTTGCCTTCCCTTGTAGGAGACGGGCGCACGTGCGGTCGACAGAAGAGCATCGACTGCTCCGACCGGATCGGTCTCGGCGTCGAAGCCCGGTAGGATCGCAGCGAACTCGTCGCCCCCGAGCCGGGCGACCGTGCCTTCGGGCGGGATAATCTGACTGAGCCGTACAGCGAGCTGCGACAGCATGGCGTCACCCGCATCGTGTCCGAGGTTGTCATTGATCATCTTGAACCGGTCAAGGTCCAGGATTGCCAGGGCGACCCCTTTTCCTTCATCATGAGCTTGAGCAAGGACTGCATCCAGACGTTCCGCAAACAGCGTACGGTTAGGCAGGCCGGTGAGCGCGTCGTAATGCGCCGCACGGCGCAGGCTGCGCTCGAACAGCACCTGCTTGGTGACGTCCTGCAGCGCGCCGATCAGTCTTGTCGCCCGGCCCGAAGGATCGCGCACCACATAGCCTCTGGCATTCAGATGCAGATAGGTTCCGGACCCTGCCAGAAAACGAAAGGCAAGGCTCCAGTGCCGGAGCGAGGCATCGGTTTCCACGTCACGAAACCGTTCCAGCACATGCGGGCGGTCCTCGGGATGGATACGCTCCACCCACCAGTCGCGCGATGTGCCCGCCAGCGCCTCCGGATAGCCCAGAACGGTGGCAACCGCGCTGCTCCATTCCACGTTGCTGCCGTCCATCCGCAAATCCCAGATGACGTCATTGGTGGCAAGCGAGGCAAGCCTGTATCTCTCCTCGCTTTGTTGCAGGGCCTGTTCTGCCAGCATCTGGTCATGAATGTCCTCCAGCGTGCCATACCAGGCAAGAACCTCTCCGTTCTCGTCCCGCCGCGGAAAGCTTCGCGTCCGCATCCAGCGGTATGTGCCATCCGCATGACGCAGGCGGTAGCGTGCATCGAGATGGTCCTCCTCTCCACTCAGCGCGCGCTGCCATCTCTCACGCACCTGTGGCAGGTCGTCCGGGTGAAGGGCTGCGGCGCCCTGCCAACCCAGTCCTTCCTCGACGGAAAGGCCCGTCAGGGTCGACCAGCGAGGGCTGAGCTCGATGGTGCTGCCAGTCCTGTCCGCGATCCAGGGTATCTGAGGATTCAGAGCCACCGATTGCCGGTAATGCTCCTGACTGTCCCCCAGCGCGCCCACAAGGTTCCTCATCTCCGCCCGGGAACGCAGGAGTTCGTCGAATGCGCCCCGATTGTGCGCCAGTGTCCACAGAATGAGCGCCGCAGCCAGCACGAGCGGAATACCGACACCGGCATCGTAGGGATGGCCCGAAAAGATCAGCACGAACGTGGCCGGCATGGTGCCGAAGGCGAGAACCGCCCAGCCCGCCGCCGGAAGGGCCTGAAGACAATAGCAGCAAGTGATGGAGGAGACGAACAGGTAAAGCACGACCGCTGTGAAACGCGCCGGCTCGATCATCTGCAGCAGCAGAAGACCCCAGGCGCCGAAGGCCACCCCGAGCACCACGGCAGCGGCCAGCGTGCCAAACAGATAGCGCCGGATCCGCGGCGCCGTCGCCGTGTCCTGCCGGCGCAGCAGCCACATAATCGAGCGGAGAGCGATCGCCAGAAGAAGTACCGCCGGGAACCCGAGGCTGTAGAGGGGCGGCACGTCGTGATAAATGGCAGCTGCGAGGAACAGCACATTTATCGACAGGAGAGCGTACATGAGCGGGATCTGAACCCGCAAGAGTGCAAACTGCTCTCTTAAGGCTTCATCAGAGGCTTCCGTAATACCCCGTATGGGATGCAGGATCACCATGCCGCGCCTTCAGGTTTTTACTTGTGCAGAAAAGATTTTCCCGCTCACACCCGAAATGCACACGGCAACTCCCCGTTATTATTATTAGACCTCTACCATCATGATCGTGAAATTGTTCCTATCATGGAGACATCTGTACCATCCACATCTTCATTCAACAGTCAAGCTGTTCGGCCGAGCGATACTCCTACGTTAATGTGACGGAGTTTTCCGTTCCGCCAGGTTACCGAACCTTCTGCTCCTCCCGGCGCAGCTCCTCGCGCAGTTCACGTGCTGACTCGTCCGAGACGGCATCGAGGCGGCGGTCCCGCCGAAAGTACTGGATCGTCGCGTACGCGATCGCGAGGCCCAGGAGGATGGGTCCGCCGATGATGACGAACGCCCACAAGTTTTCCATTCCACGGCTCCTTACATGGCATGTTGCGGTGGTGAATAAGTCAGGAATGAACGGAGCACCGCAGGCGTTCCCTCCGGATGCCTGATTGTGATCCACTATGGTGCTCTTTGACGCGGGGCCACTTCATCGGCGGCAAGCCAGCAACTCGGATGACCGGGTGCCCGCCCCGAAAACCCCGGCGCGGCTCGGGAAGAGACGAGCGGCGAGCCGCTTCCCCGTCCACGCCCGGCGCGGGATCTCTCGGTTAAACTGCGCCGCGCCGGTTGCGGGACCCGGGCCACCATGCCTATAAACGCCCCGGGTGCTCGCCAAGGCGGGCAGGTTTCGTAACGCTGGTCGGGCCGCCAGCGATGTTGACCCTCGCCTGGAGTACGCATGGCCATCACTCGTCTCAAGACCCCCAGTGCGCTGCGCCGTTTCCTCAATGGCCAGTCCTCAGCGGGACTTGTCCTCATGGCGACCGCGGCGCTGGCGCTGATCGTGGCAAACTCGCCTTTGGCGGGTACCTACGAGGCGATCCTGCACACCTACGTGGGACCGCTGTCCCTCGGACACTGGATCAATGACGCGCTGATGGCCGTCTTCTTCCTTCTCGTGGGGCTGGAAATCAAGCGCGAGATGCTGGATGGACAACTCTCGACATGGTCGCGGCGGATCCTGCCCGGGGTTGCGGCGCTTGGTGGCATGGTGGTGCCGGCGCTCATATTCTACGCCCTCAACACCGGCCCGACAGCGCGAGGCTGGGCGATACCCGCGGCGACGGACATCGCCTTCGCCCTGGGCGTCATCTCCCTCCTGGGCAAGCGCGCTCCGGCCTCGCTGCGCATCTTCCTGGCCGCTCTCGCGATCATCGACGACCTGGGAGCGGTCATCATCATCGCTCTGTTCTACACGGCTGACCTTTCGCTCGGCAACCTTGCGGGGGCGGGAGCGATCGTAGTCGCCCTCGTTGCGATGAACCGCTTCAAGATCGACCGCCTCTTGCCGTATCTGCTGCTCGGTGCCGCCCTGTGGTTCTTCGTGTTCCGCTCGGGCATTCACGCCACCCTTGCGGGTGTCGTCCTCGCTCTCACCATTCCTCTCGACAGGACACCCAGCCGCTCTGACAGCGATGCGGAGAGCCCGCTGCACCGGCTCGAGCACGCCCTGCATCTCCCGGTAGGCTTCCTCATCGTGCCGCTGTTCGCCTTCGCCAATGCCGGCGTTCCCCTGCTCGGCCTGCCCGCCGACGCCTTCACCGCGCCTGTGACGCTTGGCGTTACCCTCGGCCTGCTGCTTGGCAAGCCCATCGGGGTCTTCGGCTTGTCGATGATCGCCATCCGACTTGGACTTGCCGATGCCCCGGCCTACGCCAGCCGCACGCAGATGCTGGGCGTGTCTCTGCTGTGCGGTATTGGCTTTACCATGAGCCTGTTCATCGCGCTGCTGGCCTATCCCGATGCCGCCATCCTTCAGGCGGAGGCGAAAATCGGCATCCTCGCCGGTTCGCTGCTCTCGGGCCTGCTGGGGTACACCCTGCTCCGCATGTCCCGGCCGGAGGTATCCGGCTGCGAGGAACGGAACGTCAAGGCAGAGTTCGTGCGCTGAAAGCGGCTCGGCTCCGCGTGACCTTAAGGAACAGGGGGCGCCTTCGCGCCCCCTTTTCTTAAGCCTTGGTCCCGTTCCTCAGCTCGGCAGCATCGTGCCGGTGTCGATGAAGCGCTGGTGCCATGACAGAGCCTCCGACGGCAGCGACGGAGCGTGCTTGCCGAACGAGGTGCGGCTGGCGCGGTCATAATAATCGCGAAGGGCATCCCGATACATGGGGTGCGCGCAGTTTTCGATCACGAGGGCGGCCCGCTTGCGCGGTGTGAGGCCGCGCAGGTCCGCCAGACCCTGCTCGGTCACCAGCACGGCCACGTCCTGCATGATATGATCCACATGCGCCGCCTGCGGCACGATGGCGGAAATCGCGCCGCCCTTGGCGATGGAGGGCGTCATGAAGATCGAGATGTAGGCGTTGCGCGCGAAATCGCCCGAACCACCGATGCCATTCTGGATGCGTGACCCCATGACACAGGTGGAGTTGACGGTGCCGTAGATATCCGCCTCAATGAGGCCATTCATGGCGATGCAGCCAAGGCGGCGCACCAGCTCCGGATGATTGCTGATCTCCTGTGGGCGCAGGATCATGCGTGAGCGATAGCGCTCCATCTCCGCGTTGATGCGCAGGGCCGCGTCGGGGCTCAGTGAGAATGCGGTGGCTGAGGCCATCCGCAGCTTCCCGGCATCGATCAGGTCGAGCATGCCGTCCTGGATCACTTCGGTGTAGGCTGTCAGATCGTCGAAGGGGCTGTCGACCAGCCCCGTGAGGACGGCATTGGCGATATTGCCGACGCCCGACTGTATCGGCAGCAAAGAAGCCGGCAGACGCCCCTTCGCCACTTCATGCGACAGGAATTCAATGATGTGATCGGCGATTGCCAGCGCCGCGCTGTCCGGCGGCGTGAACGGCAGATTGCGGTCGGGGGCGTCGGTTTCGACGATGGCGACGATCTTCGACGGATCGCAACGAAAGGCGGCTTCACCGATCCGGTCGTCGGGCCGAACAAGGGGAATCGGCACGCGATGGGGAGGAAGAGCGGTGCCGTAGTAGATGTCATGCATCCCCTCCAGCGCCGGGTTTTGCCAGGAGTTGACCTCAAGGATCACCGCCTCGGCCCGATCGAGCCAGGTCTTGTTGTTCCCGACCGACGAGGATGGCACCAGCGAACCGTCCGGACGAATGGCCGTCACCTCGACGACAGCGACGTCAAGCGGCCCGAGAAACCCCTGCCAGGCCATCGGCGCCACCTGCGACAGGTGCATGTCGAGATAGTCCATCTCGCCGTTGTTGATCCGCTCGCGCGCGATCGGGTCGGAGTTGTAGGGCAGCCTCAATTCGATACCGTCCGCCTTGGCCAGCGCACCGTCCAGTTCCGGCCCCGTGGACGCCCCGGTCCAGACTTTCACGCGCATTGCGCGCCCGGCGGCGTGTTCCGCCTCGATACGGGCAGCAAGCGCGACCGGCACGGCCTTCGGGTAGCCCGAGCCGGTAAACCCGCTCATGCCGACGGTCTGCCCGTGCTTGATCAGCGCGGCAGCGTCCGCAGCGGACATGATCTTCGAACGCAGGTCGTCACGGGCGATACGCTTCGTCATGAGTTGCCTCTCAATCTCCTGGCCTTCTCGGGGCCTCGGTCCTCATCGCTTCTCCTTCGATCCGTGCGAAGGCGAAGACAATATAGCAATTCGGCACATCACTTGTGCTATAGCCGTTCAAATGAGCGATCTGATCCGATCCTTGCGCCTGTTCGTTCGCCTCACGGAAGAAGGCAGCTTCTCCGCGCTCGGACGCAGCCAGAACTTGAGCCACACCACGATCGCTCGAGCCATCAGTGACCTGGAACTCCATTTCGGTGTCAGGCTGTTCCAACGCACCACCCGCCGTCAGGTTCTTACGACAGACGGCGAACGGTTGCTGGAACACGCGGTGGCGATTCTCGACCAGGTTGGCCTTGCGGAAAGCGACCTTGCGGGCGCCGTGGCAGCCCGGGGTCTGGTACGGATCGGTGTGACGACGGCACTGGGGCTGCACTATGCCGAGCGGCTCGGCCGGCTCTCCGAACAGCATCCCGAGCTGCTGGTCGAATGGCTGATGGCCGATTGGCACGATGCGACCGATCACGGTGGCCTTGATCTGTGGCTCTGGGTGGGGGAAGACGGCGCCGAAGGCACGCTTTTGGGGCACTTGCCCCGGATACTGGCCGCCTCGCCGGGGTACCTTCGCAGGCACGGCGTCCCCGTTTCCGTCAGCGACCTCGCGGGGCACCAGTGCCTGGCCTATGGCTACGCCGCCCGGCCAAGCCCATGGCTCCTTGAGGGGAAGGAATTCAGCGTCACGGGCTTCCTGCGGGCAAACAGCAGTGAAGCGATACTGCGCGCTGCACGCGGCGGTGGCGGCATCGGGCTGCTTCCGCGTATCCAGGTGGAGGAAGACCTCGCACGCGGGCTGCTCACCCACGTCCTGCCGCAGGTTGCAATTCCGCCCGTCGCCGTCCTGATCGCCCACGGCTTTCGAGGCATGAGGATGCCGATGCGAACACGCGTTGCCCTGGACTTCCTGGTCGAGCATTTCCCGCACCCGCCCGGCTGACTGATTCGCCGCCGTACGGAAGCGCCGGCAGGGTTCCAGTAGCCATGAATGCTCAGAAAGGATGGGGCCACGCCCGGTCGTCAGGGTCGATTTGCGCTGAACCGTTGTTCTACTCGCCTTTTATCAACGCTTTGTTGCTGGTGCCCGCTTTCATGCCTTCTACGGTGATATACAGATAGACCGGACGGTTGACTGGTGAATGCATCGGACATCACTTGGCCGTTGGGGTTGACCTTACGTCGCGGGCCCGGGGGGCGGGCCGCCGTGGATTTGGTCTGAAGTGCTTGAGAGTGCGTATGGCGGATACGACAGGTTGGGGGTTGGGCAGCGGGAACGCTCCAGCCTCGGGGGCGCAGCAGGAATACTGGTTCTCTCTGAAGCTGCGGGTGGATTCACCCGAGCAGCTTTGGCAGGCGGCCGCCCTGCGGTGCCTGAGCCAGTCCAACCTCAGCCCGGCAGAGGTGGAGGAGATAATTGGCCCAATCGAGGACCCGTCCGTCTCCGATTGCCTCATGATCCTGGCTCTGCCGGAACGCATCCCCGGCTGCAGTCGGCTTGATACGATCCTTGCCCACACGAGGCCGGACGGAGACCGAACGTCCCCGGATGTCGAGCCGGTGTCGATTCTCGACTGATTTTGCCATCAATCCTCGCTGCCGGCGGTGAGAGCGACCAGTCCAGTCGCCGAGAAGCGGATGCCGTTGACGCCGAGCATGATGCTGGATCCGTCGGTCACGACATCGTCTACGCGGCCGACCGAGTTGATGGTGGCCGTGAGGCTTGATCCAGACGCGTTCACGGTGCTTATGGACAGCGTATAGGCGCCTGGCTCAGCCTTGCTGCCGTCCGACTTCGTCCCGTCCCACTCGAACGTTCCCTGAGCGTCCGGGTCCAGTGCCACGGTCGCGACCGTGGCGCCCAGCGAGTCCTTCACGGTTGCGGTGATCGTGGAGGGGGCACCGTCGACGTAGTACGTCCAGCGCGCCGGGGCATCGCCCAGACCGGAGACAGGTGAATCGAAGCGGGCCTCCCGGCCGATGTAGCTGGAGGCCTGCGCCATCTGCTGGGAGAGGAGCTGGCTCATGATGTCGTCCAGCTTACCGGTCTGCTGGATGGACTGCTCTACCTGCGAATACTGCACCAGCTGTGCCGTGTACTCCGATGTGTCCATGGGATCGAGCGGGTCCTGGTTCGTCATCTGCGTCGTGAGCAGCTTGAGGAACAGGTTGTAATCGGCCAGGAGGCCCGAGGTGGCTCCGGCCGTCGCGCTGATGCCCTTGGTCGCTGTATCGGTAACGGTGGTCATAGGCTGCCTTATGCCATGAGGTCGACTTGGCCGCTGCCTCGCAACGACGGGAGGATGGGCGCGGCGATCTCCTGCTGGTCAGGATAGACACTTCCGTCGCCTGCGGGAGATGTCGGCACATGCGGGCGAGCGCCATGGCGCTGCTGCCCACCTGCCCCACTTTCGAAGCGAAGCGACTGTGTGTCGGCACGCACGCCCGCATCGGCCAGGGCACGATCAAGCTGGCCGCTTTCCCGCTTCATCAGGTCCAGAGCCATCGCGTTGTCCGATGAGACGACCGCGCGCAGCGTGCCGTCCGCGGAAAAGGAAAGCTCCACGTCCACCCGGCCCAGATGCTGCGGCGCCAGCCGGATCAGCAAGATCTCGCCCGCGCCGCGATCGACACGGTCCACCGCCCTTGCGATCGCAACACCGATGTCATTGCCGAACCGCCCCTCCCGCAGAGCGACGGTCGCCTCGGCCCCGTGACTTGCCGGCGGACGGGCCATTGCCGGAGAGGCCGCAGACGACGAACGCTCCAGAACGGCGTTGATGTGCTGATCGAAAGAAGGCCCATCGGCAGCGGTGCCGGCCCTTGCGCCCTCCGGCACCGCCAGGTCGGGGGAAGCCGGAGCAAGCGCGTCAGGTGCATCCCGCGGCACCGACGCTGGATCGGTGGCGCTCCGCTCGTGGCTGACGGCCGAAGGCTGGATCTGTATCGCCCTTTCGCTCTGCACGCCTGTCACCGGACGTTCGATTGCCGGTATCACGACTGCTACCGGCAAAGCGCTGGCAGCCGGAGAAGCCGCGCTGTCCTGATCCTCCGTGTGGATGGCGACAGCGTCCTCGTTCGTCGTGGCCCTCACCTCGGGCGACTCCGCAACGAGGTCGGTGGTTCCGGCAGCTTCGGCCCCCTTGGTCACGCCATCTTCACCGGGGAAAACCAGCGCCGGCTGCAACGGCAGGTCAATCGCGACCGCAGGTGTCGCGCGCGGCTCCTCCTCCTCCTGCGAGGCAGGTGAAGCTTGCGGATCCTCCGGTGTCAGCGCCGGGGCCTCCACTGCGGAAAGAGGCTCCGGTTCCGAAACAGCTGCATCGGCAAACGGAGCAGCAAGGAAAGCGCGCGCGTCGCCACTCGATCCCTCCGGCCCAACAGCGGGCACGCTCCCAGCCTCGGCATCGACCGCGTCCGGCGCCATGTCCACCCGTAGCGAGCCATCCGCCTGCTCATCGGCCTGCGGTGGCCTAGGAATGGAAACGACCGGGTCAATGATGGACCGTACCGACACCGCCGACACCGTTTCGGCTGCCTTCATCAACAGTGCGCCTGGAACGGATGGCCGGGACACCCCCTCGTCCCTCGCAGCCGTCCTTTGCGGTGCCTCAGCGACACCCGGCAGCGGCGACACTGCCACCGCCCCGCCTGGCATGCCCCCTCCGCTCACCGCCTCCAGCACGGCCGCGAAGAGCACGCCCGGCTGGGCCCCGGCTGCCGATGCGGACGCCGGCATCGGCCCGGTGAGAACGGCCGTCGATACAGGAAAAGGAAACGGGGTGAGTGCCATCAGACCTCATCATAGAGGGTGCGCGACCAGAACGGTTGCAGCGCATCATCTTCATCCGATCGCGCCCAGGCTGCGCAGCCGTGCACGCGGATGGATCTCGTTTTGCGAGAGCACAATCGTGGCGGGACGAACGCGCTCGATGATGGAGCGCACGAACGGCCTCAGGCTGGGGCTGGTCAGCAGGCAGGGGATCTCGCCTTGGGCCGCAAGACGGTCGTAGGTTTCGCGAACCGCGGCGATGAACCCCTGCAACTGGGAGGGCGCCATCGCAAGGTGGCGATCGTCGCCCTGGCCGATGATCGCCTCCGAAAACGCTTCGTCCCAGACGAGCCCGAGTGCCACGATCGGTATCGTCCCGTTCAGGGTGTGCTGGGCGGAGATCTGCCGCGCCAGCCGCGCGCGGACATGCTCCGTCACCTGCGTCAGATTGGCTGTGATCGCGCTCGCCTCGGCCACACCTTCGAGGATCGTCGGCAGATCCCGGATCGACACACCCTCGGCCAACAGATTCTGCAGGATACGCTGCACGCCCGAGATGGAAATACGCGAGGGCACGATATCCGCGATCAATTTCGCCGATTCCTTGTGAACCTCGTCGAGCAGCTTTTGCGTTTCCGCATAGGATAGCAGATCCGCGATGTTGTCCTTGACGATCTCGGTCAGATGCGTGGTGACCACGGTGCCGCAATCGACCACCGTAAGGCCGCGGAACCCGGCCTCCTGGCGCAGTTCGCGTTCGATCCAAAGCGCGGGCAGCTTGAACACCGGCTCCTGCGTGGCCTCGCCGCTGAGACCGGTTTCGCCGCCCCCTGCATTGATGACGAGCAGCTTTCCGATGCGCAGTTCGCCGCGCGCGATCTCCGTTTCCTTCACGAAGACGACGTACTCGTTCGGCTGAAGCGCCAGGTTGTCCAGGATGCGGACGGCAGGCAGGACAAACCCGTAGTCGATTGCAAGCTGGCGCCGCAAGGCCCGGACCTGATCGTCCAGGCGAGGCTCTGCGCTGGCGTCGTTGATGAGGGGGAGCAGGGCGTAACCCAATTCGATGCGCAGGGCGTCCATCTGCAGGGTGCGGGCGATCGGCTCCTCGGCCTGTGCGGCGTTCTGCCGCTGCAGGGCCGCCGCTTCCTCCATACGGGCGGCCGCGCTTGCGGTTTCAGCCTTGCGGCTCATCGACCATGCCAGCCAGCCGCACAGCCCGCCCAGCAGCGCGAACGGCAGAAAAGGCAGGCCCGGCATGAGCGCCAGCGCCACCATGAGGGCACCGGCTATGCCGAAGGCCTTGGGATAGCGGCCAAGCTGCTCCCCAAGCGCAGCCCCGGTCTTGCCGACGACGCCACCCTTCGAAACCAGAAGGCCCGCAGCCGTGGAAACGATCAGTGCCGGGATCTGGCTGACGAGCCCGTCGCCTACGGTAAGGATCGTGTAGGTCGTGAACGCCTCACCGAAGGGGACGCCGTGAATGACGGCACCCACGATCAGCCCGACGACAATGTTTATGCCCGTGATGAGCAAGCCGGCGACCGCATCCCCCTTCACGAACTTCGAGGCGCCGTCCATCGCGCCGTAGAAGCCGCTTTCCGCCTCGATCTCGGCCCGGCGTTCCCGGGCCTGTTCCTCGGTTATCATGCCGGCGTTCAGGTCGGCGTCGATGGCCATCTGCTTGCCGGGCATCGCGTCGAGGCTGAAGCGGGCGGCGACTTCGGCGATGCGGCCGGCGCCCTTGGTGATGACCACGAAGTTGATGACGATAAGGATCGCGAAGATGGTGAGGCCGATGACCGTCTCGCCCCCCATCAGGAATTCGCCGAAGGCGGCGATCACGCCTCCGGCAGCCTCGTGCCCCTCATGGCCGTGGCCGAGGATCAGCCGGGTCGAGGCCAGGTTGAGGCCGAGGCGCAGCATCGTCGTGATGAGGAGAATGGTCGGAAAGCTCGACAGCTGAAGCGGCTTTTCGATGAAGAGCGCCGTCATCAGGATCAGCACCGAAGCGGTGATCGACAGGGCCAGCCCCATGTCGAGCAACCAGGCTGGCATCGGCAGGATGAGCATCGCGATGATCGCGCCCACACCCAGCGCCAGCGCAAGGTCGCGGCCAGGACCCAACCGCGCTACGAACAGGCCAAGTCTTTCAGGAAGCTGGAATTTCGAGGATGCCGTGGACGCCACAGTCAGGCCCTGCCCCTCGGCGAAGGCTGCGCCGCTTGCCGCTCGCCCTTCACGTCACGGCCCCGTCTTGCTGCCGGGGGGCGTTCGGACGACGGCGGCACCTCCATTCCCTCCGCGCTGAAGGACCGGAGTTTGTTGCGCATGGTCCGCACCGAAATACCCAGCATCGCCGCCGCCGCGCTGCGATTGCCCCCGCAGTGGTGCAGCGTCTGGAGTATAAGCTCCCGCTCGACGTCGGCGATGTTCTGCCCGACGAGGCCGGAGACCGAAGCCGTCACCGAACCTCCGACGCCTCGGAGGCGGGATAGAACGTCCTTCAGGTTGACTGAGAGATCGACCACGACGACGTCCGTGCCGGAGCCGGCCCAATCGTCCAGGGTCGCCTGGTTCGCCGCACCGACGCCGATCCTGGTGGCGGACCCGCGCACCATTTCGGCTGCAAGGCGCGTCGCCTCGGTCAGTTCCCCCACCAGCCGCAGGCGCGTGGGATGAGGAGAAGGGCCGATCATCAGCCCTCCTTGCGAACGATCTCGGTCAGCGTGACGCCGAGAGTGGCATCGATCAGCACGACCTCGCCCCGCGCAATGAGGCGGTTGTTCACGAAGATGTCGACCGGCTCTCCCACACGGCGGTCCAGTTCGACGACCATGCCAGGCTTGAGGCGGAGCAGGTCGCCGATGTCCATCTTGGACCGGCCAAGCACCGCCTGCACCTTGACGGGGACATCGAAGACGGCTTGCAGATCGTCGGGCGTGGGAGGCGTTGACGGCCGGGGCGGCAGCGTGGTCGTCGCCTGATCCGCTGTATCGCCGTCCGGCTCGTCCGGCAGATGCGCAGGGGCGAGTTGCCGAGGTTCAAGCTCGTCGCTCATCGGTTACCTTTCACGTGTTCATCCACTGGCGAATGACGGAGGCGGACTCCGCCGGATTGGAGGCGATGGTTTCTCCGATCCGATTGATGGCCGAGAGCTTCACCCGCCCGTCGACATGTGCGAGCGCGATTTCCTGGTCGAGCAGGGTTTCCGGGTCGGTTACCGGTTCCAGTTGGCCGAGCGTGACGAAGCCCTCGGAAGCGCCGTTGCCACCGTCCTCGGGCGCCGGCGCGGGTAACAGGGCCGGTGCATTGGGCCGCCGCAACATACGGATAGCGAAGAGCACGATACCGCCCACCAGCAGGATCTTCAGGATGTCGAGAATGCGATCCACCGTCAGCCCGAACGGCAGGCCGCCTTCGAAGCTGTCGAGTTCCTGTGCGGCGAAGGGCATATTCTCGACGACGACGCTGTCGCCACGCTCGCTGTCGAAGCCGACGGCGTTCTCGACAAGCCGCTGAAGGCGTTCCAGCTGGGGCTGGGGCAATCCTTTTTCGCCGCCGTCCACCATGACCGCCACGGTGAGGCGCTTCACCTGGCCCGGGGTGCGCACCGCCACCTTCTGCACGCGACTGTTCTGGTACGTTACGTCCTCCGAGGTCTCGTTCTGCGCCGAACGACGGCTGTCCCCGCCGCCGCCTGCGACGGCGCCCTCGTTCTCGGGAAGCTGCGCGGCGACGGTGGCGCCTTGCGCCCCGGCAGCGTTCTCGTTGCTCTGGTTGTTGGATTCGACCGTGACCTGGTGCTGGACGACCTGCTTGTCGGGATCGAAGGTTTCGGATTCCTCGCGCACCTGATCCCGCTCGAGAACCGCAGAAACCTCGGCACGCACCTTGCCCTGGCCGACGATCGGTTCGACCATCGTTTCGATCTGGTCACGCAGACGCGCCTCGACGGCGGCCTGTCGGTCCTCGATGTCGCTGGCCCCGCCCTCACCCTCTCCGGCCCGTGCGAGCAGAGCCCCGGTCTGGTCCACGACGGAGACGGCTTCGGGGGACAGGTCGGGCACCGCGGAGGAAACGAGATAGCGGATCGCCTGCACGGCCTCCCCGGGAAGACGGCCGCTGGTCTTCACCGTCACCGCAGCGGTCGCCTTACGCGGCTCCGTCTCGAACATTGCGCGCTCGGGCATGACGACATGGACGCGCGCGCGGCTGACCCGATCGAGGCTTTCAATGGAACGGACAAGTTCGCCCTCCACCGCGCGTGTCTCGTTCAGCTTGGCGCGGGACGAGGAAATGCCGAACGGCTCCTCCTCATCCAGCACTTCATAGCCGATCTTGCCGCCCAGCTTTTCGGAAGCCATCGCCATGCGCAGTTCCGGCAGCTTGTCTACAGGCGCCATGATGGCGGTCCCATCGGCTGAAAGCTGGAAGGGCACCGCCTGCGCCTTCAGCTTTTCAGTGATGGTTGCCGCCGCTGCCGGGTCGAGATCGGTGTAGAGGTAGCCCATCGCGCTTTGCGGCGTGCGCATGGCAACCCAGCCGAGCCCCGCGAGCAGGGCGAGCGCGACGGCCGCCATGGCAGCCGCCCGGCGCACGCCGATCTGTCCTACGAAATTGCGCAACGCGTCCAAGTGCCGCCTTCCTCGATGAACGGCACCGCTGCGCGACGCCTTCGAGGGTATTATAGGATAAGACTAGGCAAGACTTGCCGGGTCGATGGAAATTTGTGTCGCGGCCTCGCCCTGCAAAGGCGATCAAGCCTCGCGCGGCACCCGGCCATCTGGCATGCCGCGCTGGGTGGCAGGTCGCAGCACCCCGTCGAGTTCGGCCAGCACGGCGGCGCGGCGGGCCTGCAAGTCCACGTCCAGGCCGCCCGCGTTCCAGTCGATACGCGCGTCTCCCGGTGCCACCTCCTCGTCGCTGACGACGGTGATGGACAGCGCACGACCGGCACGGCCTTCGCGGGCCTCGATCAGCGCCGCGATATCCTCGCACATCTCAGGATTGGCGCGCACGACCAGCGCGGTCCCGCGCACCACCTGATCGAGCGCACGGCCCAGAGCCTCGTCAATGGCCCTTGCCGGAGCCTCATCAATGGCGTGGCCGGCCAGCATTTCCGCCGCATGAAAGGCCACGGCCCCGGCTTCACCCACCATCCGCTGCGCCGCTTCGTCAAAGCGGCACTCGACGAGATCCAAGGAGGCGTAAAGCGCGTCCGTTGCTGCAAGCAGCGCCTCGCCGCGTTCCGTCCGCGCCTGCGCGGCTCCGGCCTCAAAGCCGTCGGCGCGAGCGCGGGCAAGCTCGACGGCATGTTCAGCCTTCATCCGCTCGAGAAGCGCCTGCAGATCCTCCACCTGCTCCTGAAGCGCTTCAAAGGAAGGCTCATCCGGCAGCTGCGGCGGTGCGACCGGCGTGTCGACCTTGTGAAAGAACACCCGGTCGAAGCCGAAGGGCTGTATGGTGGCCGCAGCGTCCATCATCACCTCAGTAGATCATCGCGTCGTCGCTCTTCGGATCGGCGAGCAGGATTTCTCCCTTCTCGCCGAGATCCTTTGCGAGCGCCACGAGATTGCCCTGCGCAGCCTCACACTCGCGCGCGCGGACGGGGCCCATGGCAGCCATGTCGTCGCGCAGAAGCTTTGCAGCACGTTCCGTCATCGCCCCAAAGAACAGGCGCCGCATATCTTCCGGCGCCCCCTTGAGGGCCAGCGCCAGCTCGCGCTTGTTGCAATTGCGCACAACGACCTGGATGGCGCTCGGCAGGAGGTTGCCCAGATCCTCGAACGTGAACATGAGCCCGCGGATGCGCTCGGCGGATTCCGGCGCGCGGTCGTCCAGCGCGCCCAGCATGGCTTCCTCGGTCGCGCGGTCCATGGCGTTGAACAGATCCGCCATGGATTCGTGCGGATCCCGACGTTGCGCGCGCGAAAGATTGGTCATGAATTCGGTTTTGAGTGTCTGCTCGACCTGAACGATCACGTCCTTCTGAACCGTCTCGGTCTTCAGCATCCGCAGGACGACTTCGGTGCTGAACTCACGGGGAAGTGCCGCCAGCACCCTCGCCGCATGGTCGGACTTCAGCTTCTGCAGGATCACGGCCACTGTCTGCGGGTGTTCGCTCTTGAGGTATCCGGCCAGCACGCCTTCGCTGACGTTCGAAAGCTTGTCCCACATGGTCCGCCCGGAAGGACCACGGATGTCTTCCATGATATCCTTCACCCTGTCGGGCGAGAGCACGCCCTCCAGCAGGCGCTCGGTGGTTTCATAGGAGCCATGCAGCGTGGTAATCGAGGAGACTTCCCCGACGAACTGCCCCAGCAGGTATTCGACCACGGGCGCCGGTACCCGGCCGAGCTGCGCGATGCTCGCCGACAGTTCCTTGATCTCGTCGTCGTTGAGTTGCTGCCAGATGGGGATGCCATGCTCCTGGCCCAGTGCCAGCAGCAGCGCAGCCGCCCGCTGCGTGCCCGAGTACTTCTTCAGCTCGGGCGGCTCACCCACCGCAGTCATCATGTTCACTGTGAGTTTCCCTGAAACGTCATGGCAATTTTGAAGCGATCCCATCCGATTCCGGCGACTCTCTTCTATTTATAGGAGAGACCCCCGCGCAACCGGCTTACGAGGCACAATTGACGATAAGTCTGAATAATGGGTTGATCGGGTTGTCCATCCTGGGCGGAACGTCCTCCTACTCCTCCTATCTCAGCACGGCGGCATCGACGGAGAGCCCGGCTGTCATCGCAGCGAAGAAGGCGTTCTCCACACCGACCGTGACACCCCCGTGGCAGGGGCTTGGGGAGATGAGCGGAGCGACCAGCGCGCAGGTGGCCGCAGTCAAGCGCTTGGCCTCGATCATCGACACCTCCGGGGACAGTTCCCTTGACGGCTTGCCCGATGTGCAGACGGCCTTCACCGCTTACAAGGCCTTGGAGAACCTGCGGATTCTTGCCGAAGCGGGGACATCGAAAACCCTTCAGGAGGCGGAGCGCGCATCCCTTCAGAAGGCGTTCGCCAGAGGGCTGAGCGATCTGCAGTCCTATTTAGCGTCGGCGGAAACCGATCTGCTGACGCTTGCCTTCGGGTCCGCCTCCAGCACCAGCCGGACAGTGGGCCTGCCCTCGGTCTACGCTCTTGGGGCGGTGGTCGGTGCCGGCGTTTCGGCCACGCGCGCGGCATCTCTGGAGGGCCTGAGCGGGTCGGAAATTTTTTCCGTTTCCCTCACTAAGGGCAGCCTGACGGAGGTCGTGACAGTCGATCTTTCGCAGAGCAGCCAGCCGCCGACGCTCGATTCGGTGGCGGGGGCGCTCAACGCGGCCATCGCCGCAAGGCCTCTTCTCGATGCGAACGGCAGCCCGGTTCTCGATGCCGACGGAAACCCGACGAGCAAGTGGACATCGAATTTCACGGTCGAGAAGTCTGGCGGGAAATGGGGTCTTGTGTTCAACCCATCCGGCATCGAGCAAGTATCTCTCGATCAGGTGGGCACGGCCGACGCCCTGATGATCGCCAGCGGTGAGACACGGCAGATCTCCGGCCAGGACAGCCCGGTCAGCGCGAACGTGTATCGTATTGAGGACCGCGCGGGATCGCTGAGCTGGGAGCGGTTGAATTCGATAAGCGCCGTAGACGCGGCCGCCACCGCGAGAGCGCAAGCGGCCGCGATCGACAGCACGGAAGATGACGCTGCCGACCTCACGGTTAATGCCGGTACGACCACACAGGGGCTCGTCACGGATGCGCAGGGGTACAGCTACATCGTCGGCACGACCGCCGGGGACCTGGGGACGCACCTCGGGGACGGCACCGACGATCTATTCCTCACCAAGGTGGATAGCGAAGGCAACCTCGTGTGGCAGCGCAGTCTGGGGACCGCTGGCAGCGCCCGGGGTGCGGCCGTCACCCTCGCCCCCAATGGCGAAATCGTGGTTGCGGGAACCGCCAGCAGCGGAGACGAGATCCAGGGCGACATGTTGGTGGCTCGCTTCAACGCCAAGGGGCAGGAACTTTCGAATACAGTCATCCGGCAGGTAGGAGCCGAAACAGCCAGTGCGGTCACCGTGGGCCGTGACGGTTCCATCTTCGTGGCCGGCCGCGCGTCCTCGGGGGGGGGAGACGCGGTGATCGTCAAGCTGGACAGCGCCGGCAAGCTCATCGAGCGGCGCACGATCGACAGCGGAGGATCAGATTCAGTGGCCGCGCTGGCCATCGATGGCGAGGGGCGCCTTCTTGCCCTTACGCACGAGCAGGGCATTGCCACGCTGCGCCGCTTCGGCTCCTCGCTGGGCGAGGATGCAGGCAGCCTTGAGCTGGGTGCGGCCTCAGCGCGCGCGATAGCGGTATCGGAGACAGGGCAGATCGCGGTGGCGGGAACGTCCAGCAGCAGCCTGCTCGGCGACCAGGTCAACGCCCCCAGTGGGGGAATGGACGCCTTCGTCATGCTCATCGACGCTGACTTCTCCAGCCGGTCCACGACGTACATAGGAACGGCAGAGGCCGACCAGGCGGACAGCCTCACTTTTCTGAACGGCTCCCTGTACGTCGGCGGACGAACGGCCGGCACTCTGGAAGGCGAAAGGTCCGGCCGGGTGGACGGCTTTGTCGCTCGCATTGATCCGGGCAGCGGCTCGGTCCAGACCGTTTCGCAGTGGGGGCGCCTCGCCACCTCTATCGAGCCGGTGCGTCTGTCCGCCGTGTCCGGAGGCTCGACGGCGCTCGGGGCCCTTGGCCTGCACCGCGGCTTGCTCAACCAGCAGGCGACCGGCGACCTGGTCACGGAGACCTCTCTGCGGGTGGGAGACAATTTCAAGATCAGGCTCGACGGCGGGGCGGCGCGGACGGTCACCATCGAGAAAGGTGAGACCATGGCCTCTCTCGCCCAGAAGATTCGCCGGATTACCGGAACTGACGCCACGATCAGCACCCCGTTCACGGATGGTCTGTCCAGCCTCAAGATCGAGGTGAAGTCGGGCCATACCCTTGAGCTCGTTGCCGGCGCGACAGGGACCGATGCGCTGCCGAAGCTGGGCCTCGAGCCCATCCGGCTCATCCCCCCAAAGGTTGCCGCCAGAAACGAACCCAAGGTCACACCAGGCGGTCGTTACAACCTTGCCCTCGACGACACATTGACCCTGCTTGACGTGAAAACCGCGGCGGCTGCGCTGACAGCGGTCACTTCGGCCATATCCATGACTCAGTCCGCCTATCGCTCGCTCTACTGGGACTCAGCCAAGGCCGCTCTGGTCGACGGCGTGATGTCGGGGGGCTCGGGTTCACCGTACCAGCAGGCACAACTCGCCAACTACCAGGCCGCCCTCGCCCGGCTGACCGGCACAGCGTGACAGGAAAGCCCCTGATGTCCTCCTTGCCCGCCATATTCGACAGCATGAGCCGCGCCATGAAATCCATGGCCGAGCACCAGCGTGTTATCGCCGAGAACGTCGCCAACAGCGAAACTCCCGGGTACAAGGCACGGACGGTGGAGGCGCCGGATTTCGCCTCCCTCCTCGACGGACAGCTTGGAGCCGGCGGCCCCCCCCACGTGTCCCGGCCCAGAGTGGAGCTGTCGGGCGGCATGGCCGCTCTCGGTGCACGACCTCCGCAGACGGGCGGACGCGTGGTGCTGGACAGCGAGACGAGCGAAACCAAGCCCGACGGCAACAATGTGACGCTTGAGGACCAGCTTCTGGCGCTTGGCGAGGTGCAGCAGGACTACGCGGCGCTGACCAATCTCTATCGCAAACAGATGGCCCTGATGAAGACGGCGACCAGCAAGGGCTGAAGGCCGGGCCAGTTCGGCGGTTCCCATTTCAAGCTCCGGACCGGATCCTTCAGGCGCCGCCTCCGTGACGCTCCTGAAGTAAGTTCAAGGCTCAAGTGCAACCGGCGCGGGCTTTAAGGATATTTAAGGAGGGGCGCTCCAGACCCGTCTGGAACTGCACCAAAGAGTAATGGTCGCGGAAAAGAACCGATTCGGCGGTTCACCCGAAAGGGTGCATTGACGCTGTCGGAGAGGCATGAAAAAGCCTGTATGGGCTTCGATCGGATACGGACAGCGATGAACGACAAGTCGCCTGGAACAAGCCTCCGGGCAGAACAACGGCACATTAAAGGAAGTGAACTGATGGAAATTGATTTCCATCGCACTCTGGTGTTCCCGAACCGCGTTCGCAAGTTCCGCAAGCAGATGAACATCGGCTCACTGCTTGAACTCTCCGAAAGACTTCCGGCGATTACCTATATTCGTCTTTCCAAGATCGAACGGGGGGAGGTCTTCGCCCGAGCCGATGAACTGCGTCTGATCGCACGTGCTCTGGGCATCACGGCCGACGAACTCCTGATCGACGTCAACGATCCTTCCTTCGACATCGCGGCATGGGCCGAACCGCTTCACGGCACCATACCGGCAGACCCGGAGGGTGAACGAGCGGCCGTCCTCCTGGCCGCTGCCTTGCGGGCTCGTCGCGGAAGCGATCCCGCCCTTACAATCGCCGCGCTGGAACAGGAATACGGCATCGCGCCCGTCGTCCTTTCACGGATCGAGAATGCACTCAAGCCGCTGGAGCGCTGGAACGAGGATGTCCGCAGCGCCCTGCGCCGCCTGTTCGGCATGGCAGACGATGCAGCGCTCGCCGCGCACCTCGAAAGATTGGCCAGCAGTGGAGCATTGGACCCGGTACTGCCGCTGGTAGCCAATCCGCAGGCGCGCCTGACGAAGTCCCGTACCCGCATCGCGGCGTTGAGGGAGGAGCTTGCCGCCGGGGATGCGCTGCGGGAGAAGCCTGCATCGAAGCCGCCCGCTCCGGTCCGCAGGGACGCGCCTCCACCGCACGGCGCCTCGGACGGGCAAACGGCTCTGGTCAGGCTCTTGCCGGTCTACGGCACCCCGCTGCCTGATGGCCTGATCGCCCGGACCCTTTTGCAGGCCATTGTAGAAGCGCCCCGCTCTGCAGGCCCCCGCGCGTACGGGCTGCGCGTCGGCAGGCCCACCCTTGGTGCCGGCCTGCCCGGACGTGCGACGCTGGTCGTCGATCCCGACCGTTTCCCCGTGGCCGGCGGATTGGCTGTTGTGCGGGAGGAAGACGGTCTGCGCGTCGTATCTGTTGCGGTGGACCGTAATGGCCGTATGCTCGGGTACAGCCAGGTTCCTGATGTGGAGGTGGCACTTGACGCGCTGGATCCGGACGCGGTTGCCGCCGTCGTTTCCGCCGTGTTCGAGTAGCAGGCCTGGCCATCTTCGCAGCCGCAGCCCGGCAGGCCGCGTGTCAGAATTCCCCGTTGACAGCGATGGGCGTCGTGAGATCCGACCGTGCCAGGGTTCCACTCGCCCCATACCCGTAGGCGCGGTTGCCGGTGAGACGCTTCGCCTCGGCCGAAATCGCGGCCATCATGTCCACGGACAGTTCGATGTGCCGCTCCAGCAGGGCCGCGTTGACCATGGAGGCAGCGCGAAGCTCGCCAAGAGCTTCCGCGAATGTGTGGCGCAGTTCGGCGCCCATCCCGGTGGCCCAGCCCGGCTCCTGCCGCGTCAGGCGCGCGAGTCGTTCCTCCAGCGCCCCGGCCAGACGGGCCTTTACTTCTGCAAGTTCACCAAGGTCCAGCGCTCGCTGGCTGGAGTCCAGCCTGGCGGTCTCCTCCCGCATGACCGCAGACAGCGAGGTCATGATGGCTATCACTTCACCGGGCACCCGGTTCATCTCCCTGCAGCCGGATGATCTGCGCCTGAACCGCCGAAGCGATGCCGAGGCCTCTACCCTGAGCGATCTGGTTGCCGATCTGCTCGGCCAGGATGCCGCGGAACATATCTTCGCCGTGCCCGCCGGAAAACTGCGGATCCTGCTCGACCGTCTCCATCAGGATCTTCGTGATCTGACCGGCGAAGACACCCTCGAACTGTCTGGCGACAGCGCCGGGGCTGCGATCCGGGTGCACAGTCGCGGGGCGCGGTGGGGGCTGCGACCCTGCGGCTGTGACTTTCTGCTCGCTCATATCACTGCACCGCTATCTCGGCCTGAAGCGCGCCTGCGGTACGCAGCGCCTGCAGGATGGTGATCAGGTCGCGCGGGCTGACGCCCAGAGCGTTGAGGCCACCGACAAGCGTCTGAAGAGACGTTCCGCTTGTCAGCATCGCCAGCGCGGCGCCATTTCCGTCGTTGGCCTCTATCCGTGTCCGGGGGAGAACGGCGGTCTGACCCGCTGACAAGGGGCCGGGCTGCGATGCGACCGGCGTCTCGGTGACGCTGATCGTCAAGCCTCCCTGAGCGATCGCCACAGGGCTTACGCGGACGTCGGCGCCCATGACGACGGTCCCTGCCGCTTCGTTGATGACGATCCGCGCCGGCTGATCCACCGCGACGGGAAGGTTCTCCACGCGCGTAAGCAGATCGATGAGCGAGCCGCTTCCATAGGGCCGCAGTTCGACGGTTCCAGGATCGAGAACCTCGGCCGAGCCGGGCGCTTGCCGGTTCACGGTCAGCGCGATCTGCCGCGCAGTCGTTAAGTCCGGATTCTTCAGCGCAAGCTTCAGCGTGGTGGCCGAACGCAGGTCATAAGGCACTTCCCGCTCGATGATGGCACCTCCTGCGATCCGCGCCGTGGTCATCACGCCCCGGCTCAGCCTGGCGCCGGCGCCCTGGGCCTTGAAACCCGAAACCGCCACCGGCCCTTGGGCGACCGCGTAGATTTCGCCGTCGAGAGCACGCAGCGAGGATACGAGCAGGATGCCACCTTGCAGGCTGCTCGCATCGCCGAGCGCCGAAACCTGCACATCTATGGTCGAGCCTGCACGCGCGAAAGGCGGCATCGTGGCCGTGACGGTCACGGCGGCAACGTTCTGCGTCAACATCTGGCTACCCCGGATGTTGACGCCCATACGCTCGAGCATGGCCTGCAGGGTTTCCTCGGTGAACGGCACGTTGCGGGTCCGATCCCCTGTCCCCTGCAGGCCCACGACCAGACCGTAGCCGACCAGTTGGTTTGGCCGCACGTTCTCGATGTTGACGATGTCCTTGATACGCGGCTGCGGCCCGGCCATGGCCGGCAAGGGGGCAAGCAGCAGGGCCGCCAGCAGGAAGAACAGAAGCCTCGGCATTCCCGTACTTATAGGAAGGGGATGGCCAGAACCGTCGCGGCGTGACTGATTTCTTGCCACTGGCGGTGAGCCCCTCTTGAGCGCTGCCCTCACTGTGCGCGGCCCCGGGCCAGGCGCATCACGTAGCCGATGATCTCTGCGACGGCGGAATAGTGTTCGATGGGTATCGGCTGATCAATTTCCACCGCGGCGAAGAGGGCCCGCGCCAGCGCAGGGCTTTCGAAGATCGGCACGCCTGCTTCCTGCGCGATCTCGCGGATGCGCAGCGCCACCGCGTCCGTGCCTTTCGCGACGACGGACGGTGCCGCCATGGCGCCATGTTCGTACTTCAGTGCAACGGCGTAGTGGGTCGGGTTGGTGATGATCACGCTGGCGGCAGGCACGGCCGCCATCATCCGTTTTCGGGCGCGCTGCATCTGGATCTGGCGGATCTTCGCCTTGATCTTGGGATCGCCTTCGCTCTGTTTGTGTTCGTCCTTCACCTCCTGAAGCGTCATGCGCATGCGTTGAAGGAACGAACGCCGTTGCCAGAGGAAATCCAGCAGCGCCAAGACGACGATCAGCACTACCACCGCGCGCAGGACGCGGAAGGCAAGTCCTGCCGCTACGGCTCCCACGGCGCCCGGGGAGCGCCCGACGAGGCCATCGACCCCCTGCAGGCCGGGCGCAAGGACCAGCCACACGACCAGCCCTATGGCGCTGATCTTGGCCAGCGTCTTCGTGAACTCCACCAGCGCCCTTGTGCCGAAAAGCCTTTTCACGCCTGCGGCCGGAGACAGCTTCGACCATTTCGGACTGACGCGGGACCAACTCAGCGAGGGACGGCCCTGCAGGAACGCCGTGCCCACCGCGCAGGCCAGCAGCACGGCGAAGACGGGAAGCAGTGAGACGAACGTGTGCCAGACCACCCCGGTCGCAAGGTTCTGCGCGCCGTCTGGCTCGATCCGGAAGGTCTGGGCATCGCCCCAAAGGCGGGTCAGCATGGTGCCGAGCCGCTCCATGGCCGAGAGCCCCAGCCACCCCGTGACCGCGAGCGCGCCAGCCATCATCGTGGCATGACGAACCTCCGGAGCCATCGGCACTTCACCGCGACGGCGGGCGTCCTCCAGCTTCTTGGGAGTCGGCTCGTGAGTCCGCTGATCTTTGTCGGATGGATCGTCGGCCATGTCAGTACGTCCAGCCGTTCTGCATGAATGTGGCCATGGCGCGCGCGAAAGTCGTCAGCACTGCACCGATCGTCATGGCCAGCACGGAAAGGCCGAGCAGGAGGTTGAGGGGCTGCGCTATGAAGAAGACTTGGATCGCCGGCGCGACGCGGGCGGCAAGACCCAAACCGAGGTTGAACAACAAGCCGTAAAGTATGAGCGGCGCACACAGGCTGACGCCCAGCGCCATGGCCTGCCCCATGACCGAGACCGCGAGGTGTGCGAAGTCTGCCGCCGGTGGTAGCCCGCCGGTGGGGAAACTCGCGTAGGACGTGAAGATCGACGCGATCCATAGATGATGGACACCCAACCCCAGGCACACCACGATAGCGCCCAGTCCCACGAACCGGGACAGCAGCGGCGCCTGACCGCCCATCGCGGGGTCGAAGACCAGGGCGGAGGAGAGCCCGACCTGTTGCGATGCGATCGCGCCTGCCATGGCGGCGGCGCTGAACATGATCCGCACGATCATACCAAGCGACAGCCCGACCATGACTTCGCTCATCACCAGCAAGGGCATCGACACGCCCGATGTCGTGGCTGGAAGCACGCGCGTTTCCAGCATGCCGTACATGCCGAAAGTGAAAGCGAGGGCCATGACGAGACGGATCTGAGGCGGGATGGCGTTATCCGAAAACGCCGGCAACAGCATCACCACTGCGCCCACCCGGCAGAACAGCAACAGGACGCATGCCACATCAATCGGCAGCCGGAGCAATGTCGCCACGTCGACGGCGTTCACAGCCTCACCGCGCGATGATCGCGTCAGCCACACGATCCATGAAGGCACCTAGCGCATGCCCCATCATCGGCAGGCTCACCAGCATGACCAATCCCAGGACCAGCAGCTTGGGAACGAAGGTCAGCGTCATCTCCTGAACTTGCGTAAGGGCCTGCAGCAGACCGATCAGGACACCCACGATCAAGGCCGCGATCAGCATCGGCCCGGAGATCGTAAGCATAAGCATCAGCGCGGCACGGGCCACTTCGATCGCTTGGTCCGGGGTCATCAGATCTGCATTCGCATGATTTCGGAGTAGGCCGACACCACCCGATCCCGCACCGCGACGACAGTGTCGAGGGCCGTTTCCGCCGCCCCTATCGCTGTCACGACATCGATCAGGTCGCCCTTGCCGCTGATCTGCTTGATGCTTTGCGCTTCTGCGCTGCGCAGGGCGCCTGCGGTTTCCGACACCATATTCTCGACCATGGTGCCAAAGCCGCTTCCCCCGGAAGCCATGCCAGCCGACGCGGCCGCGCCGGCCGGAGGCGAAGCGGGAGTGGCCAGAGGCGCGGTCGCTCGCATCGCGCGCGCGTAGGCCGAGACGCCATCCAGGGCTCCGATCGACATCCGCCTTCCCTTACTTCAGCAGATCGACGGTGCGCATGGTCATGCCACGTGCCGCCTCGATGGCATTGAGATTCGCTTCGTAAGAACGCTGCGCCGCCTTCATGTCCGCCGCTTCGATCAGCGGATTGACGTTCGGCTGCTCGACATAGCCCTGCGCATCCGCTGCCGGATTCCCAGGCTGGTAGATCCGTCCAAAGGCGCTGCGATCGGCTTCGATGGCCTTGACGGCCACTTGTGTCGCACCGCTTGCACGATCGACTTCGGCAGCGAAGGTTGCCACCCGGCGCCGGTAGGGATCTCCATCGGCGGTCGTCGCAACGGAGTTCGAATTGGCAAGGTTTTCGGCAATGACGCGCATGCGCAAGGCCTGGGCGCGCAGCCCCGACGCCGACACCTCGATTGAATTGCCCAGTTCCGCCACGGCTGCCTCACGCTCCCGGCCACACCGGGCCTCCTTGTCCTCTTATAGGCAACTTTTTCCTAGTGGGACTCCGATCCTATAAATTTTCCTATAAGGCTTGCTGAAAGGAGACCTGCCGTGTCGGTTCTTGAAGGCATACCCATCGATCTCTCGATCGTGCTGGGCTCGACCCGCATTCCGATCCGGCAGGTCCTCAAGATGAGCCGCGGCGCCATGATCCCGCTCGACTGCGGACAGGACGATCCCACGCGCCTTTACGTGAACGACCGCCTCGTTGCCGAAGGGCGCATCCTGGTCAACGGAGAGTCCATGTCGCTCGAAATCACCCGTGTCATGGAACGCGAGGGCTGAGTTGGACGCGCTTTCTCTTCTTCGGATGCTCGGTGCGCTGCTGCTGGTGCTGGGCCTCCTCGCCGCCGCCTTGTGGACCGTGCGCCGTTATGATCTCACCCTGCCTCAGGCCTGGCTGGGCCGCTTGGCGGGGCCTGCATCCGACAAGCGCCTTCACGTGGTGGAGCGGCTGGCCATCGATCAGAAGCGCTCCTTGCTGCTGGTTCGGCGTGATGAGACCGAATTCAGCCTGGTGATCGGCCCCGAAGGCGTAACTGTTCTCGAAACCGGCATGAAAGTGAAGCGTATCGGCGATGCCGCGGCCCCTCATCCGGTAGAAACGCCGCAGCCGCAATCGCGTCCGGCCCCCCTGCCGGAGCCGCCGAACTCCTTTGCGGAGCGGATTCCCGTGCTGCCCGAGGTCTGGTTTACACAAGACGGCAACATGGCCGACCTTTCCAGAAGCACGCGCGCAGGCCCGGACTTCCACTGATGCAATCTAACGCAATGCGGGCGGGCTCCGTGCGACGTGATTATCGCTTCCTGAAGTTCTGCGCCGTTACCCTTGGCTTCGCCCTGGGGATTGGTGTCCTCGCCGCCTGCCCGCAAGCCGCCATGGCCCAGAGCGAAGGTGCGGCAGCGGCCCTGACCGGCGGTGGTTCGATGTCGGGGCGCGTGCTGCAATTGGTGATGATCCTGACGGTGCTGAGCCTAGCGCCCGGCATCCTCATGACGATCACGTCCTTCACCCGCATCGTCGTCGCGCTGTCGCTGCTTCGCTCAGGCCTGGGTGTCCAGGGCGTCCCTCCCAATCCCATCGTCATCAGTCTTGCGCTCTTCCTCAGCTTCTTCGTCATGGCGCCGACCTTCGATGCCGCCTGGAAGCAGGGAATGGAGCCCTACAGCGCGGGTCAGATCACCGAAACCCAGGCACTCGAACGCGCGAGCAGGCCGTTCCACGCCTTCATGCTCAGCCAGGTTCGCGAAGACGACGTGAAGCTTTTCGTGCAGTTGTCCGGCAAGACGCCCCGGACCCGCGCGGATCTCCCGATGACGACATTGATGCCTGCCTTCATGATTTCGGAGCTGCGGCGCGCCTTCGAGATCGGCTTCCTGCTGCTTCTCCCGTTCCTGGTGATCGACCTTGCGGTGGCAGCGGTTCTGATGGCCATGGGCATGATGATGCTGCCGCCCGCGACCGTGTCGCTGCCGATGAAGATCATCTTCTTCGTTCTGGTCGATGGGTGGGCTCTGGTCGCCGGGTCACTCGTCAAGAGTTTCGGCGCGGGAGGGTAGTCAGCGTTGACCGTCAGCCCGGGGATGCCCGGGTCACGGCAACGCTGCGCACCACATCCTTGCCATAGACCTCGGCGGCCGCTTCCATCACCACCCGCCGAAAGGGCTCCAGACCCGGTACGAGCCCGTCCTTGCCGCTCGCCAGGGGCGTACGGTACGTCCGCAGATTCACCGCGTTCATGAGCAGGGGCATGGTCGTTCCGACGTCCTCGCCAGCGCCTTCGCTGACCTCAAGCTGGATCTCGAAGTTCGCATAGCCCGCGAGCCTGCCATCCGGAAAGACAAGCGGCGCCAGCATCTGCACCGGCGGCACGAACTCCGTCGGGCCTTTGCGACTGGCCTTGTGGTGAGGCAACTGCTGGGGGAAGTATTGCAGCACGCCCCATGCGCCACCTGCACCGATGCCGAGCCCGGCCACAATGGCGACAAGGCCGAACGCTGCCCGCTTCATCATGGCCGGCACTCCTCAGAACTTGAAGCTGGCGTCATGGGGCAGCGCCCCCGGCGCCGCCATGACGACGATCGTGATACGCCGGTTTTCGGGTCTGTCCGGATCGTCGGGATAAACCGGCTCGGTACCGGCTTTGGCGACGATTTCCGCAAACCGGTCAGGACGCAGACCGGCCGCGACCAGTGCCGCGCGCGCAGCCAGCGCTCGCTGTGCAGACAGCTGCCAGTTCGCCTCGCTGTCGCCACCGGCACCGTCCGTGTGCCCTTCGATGGCAATGCGGGCGTCCATCGTCCCCAGTTTGTGCGCCGCACGCGCAAGCATGGCGCGCGCGAAGTCGTTCAGCTCCGCCGTACCGCCCTTGAACATCGATCGCTGCGGGCTGTCGACAAGGTGGATACGCATGCCTTCGCGACTTGGCCGGACGTCTATGTTGCCAGCGCCCTCATTCCCTTTTTCGCCTGAATCCAGCGGAGGTTCGAGCGCGACGCGCATCTCCTGTGCCATCACCCGCAGCGCCGCTTCAGGTATGTTCGCCGTCCCGCCACGCGAGACACCCACGGTTCCGGCTTCCGCTGCAGGCTGGCCGCGCGGCTCCTGATCATCCGACTGGTTGTTCCGCCCGTTGCCCCCTGTCCCCGGTTGCATGCCCGGCTGATTTGTCAGCGTGGTGGACAGGTTGGCCTTTGCACTGTCGGCGGAAAAATACTCGGCAAGACCCTTCAGCTGGACCTCATCGGGGTTGGCGAGAAGCCAGAGGAGCATGAAGAAGGCCATCATCGCCGTCACGAAGTCCGCGTAGGCGACCTTCCAGGCGCCGCCATGATGCCCTCCACCGGTCACCTTCTTGACCTTGCGGATGACGATCGGACGCTTTTCGTTGCCCCTTGTTGCCACTGCCCGTTCTCCGTCAGGCCGGAGCGCCGTTAAGCTGCTGCTTCACCGCCTCCAGCGCCGTTTCCATTTCCTGAAAGCTTGGTGCATAGGGGGACGGGGTCATGCGGCGGGCAAGCTCGATGGCGATCTCGGTGGGCTGCTCCTGCGCATGGCCGACGATGGCGGTCTTGACGATAAGGTAGGGCTTGAAATCCGCGTCGATGATCTGCTGCAATTTTTGGGCGATCGGCCCGACGAGACAGTATGCCAGCAGAACGCCGAGGAACGTGCCTACCAGAGCGCCACCAATCATCGCTCCCAGCACTTCGGTGGGCTGGTCGATCGAACTCATGGTCTTGATGACGCCCAGAACCGCAGCGACGATGCCGATGGCAGGAAGGCCATCGGCCATCATCTGGATGGCGTGCTGAGGCGCCAGTTCCTCATGGTGATGGCGCTCCATGTCCCCTTCCATGGCCTCGGCGATCTGGTGCGGATCCTCGAAGTTGACGGTCATCATCCTCAGATAATCGCAGATGAACTCGATCAGTTCATGATCGGCCAGAAGACGGGGGTAGCGCGAGAAGATCGAGCTTTCGGCGGGCGCGTCCAGATGAGGTTCGATGGCATTGGCACCGCCCTTCCTGAAGGTCGCGAGCAGAGTAAAGAGGAGCGCCAGCAGGTCGCGGTAGTCCGCCTCCTTCCAGCGGTCGCCCTTGAAAACGCGCGCAATACCGGAACCGGCCTTCTTCAGCGTGGTCATCGAATTGCCGAGGGCGAAAGCCCCCAGCGCCGCCCCGCCGATCGCCATCAGTTCGTGCGGAAGGGCATGGAGAATGACCCCGAGGCTTCCGCCCGACATCAGGAAGCTGCCGAATACGCACAGCAGAATGACGACGAGGCCGATGACGTTTAGCATTAAAGGTCCGCAATGATGGCGCCCGCGCGCGCGGGCTGTGACCGAATTATAGAACGTCGCCGCCCGCCGCGGTGTGTCCGCGCACAATTTCCCGACGCGCGACCACCCCTCCGGCTTTCATCCTATATGGTCTGAGCGACACGCCCAAAGCCGGAGCCCCAATGTCCGTCAACGCCTACGTCCGCGCCCAGAAGGTCGCCGCGACGCCACGCAGCACCGAATACCGGTTGATGAGCGAAATAACCGGTGAGATGCTGGCTGCACACGAGGCCGGCCTGTCCGGCGTGAAGCTGGCGCCCGCCCTTCACCGCAACCGGCAGGTCTGGAGCGCCTTTCGCAATCTGTGCATCGACCCTGCGAACGCCCTGCCCGAAGAGCTGCGCGCGGGCATCATCTCGCTGGGCCTGTGGGTGGACCGGTATACCTCGCTCGTCATCACCGGGCGCGAAAGCGTGGATCAGCTGATCGAGGTAAACCGGACCGTCATGAGCGGCCTCGCCAATGAAAACGGCACCGCGGCCCACGAACCTGCGTGAAAGGTGACGCGGCGGCAACGACAGCTCACTCAGCAGGCGAGCATGGTCTGCCGGTACTCTGCCATCAGCGCGAACCGTGGGTCGATGCACGCCAGGTCGCCCATGGCCTTGGCGGCACGCTTCGCCACCTGCCGCATGCGTTCGCGCGCACCCTCGTCATGGTCTCCGTCAAGAGGAGCCATGTCGAAGAGCCGTCCCTCCACGACCTGACGGTTGTGCTCAAGACGCTGCTCGAGCTCCGTGATTTCGCTGGGGTCGAGCGAGGGGCGTCGAGGCACAACGACACCGGCGGCACGCTCGGCGCGGGTCAACTTCCGGGGTTGCGCGCGCCGTCGTATGCGGTCGAGACCCGCGTTGCGCAGGTGTTCGACATAGCTGTCCGTCAGCGCGCTCATGGCGGCGCGGGCCAGATATTCGCTCGCCCCTGCTTCCGTGCGGCCCAGCGCATCCTCGTCGGCAATTGCCGCAAGGATGGATAGGCCCTCGCCATCATCACCGCCGGCAATCGCGTCCAGCGACACCGTGGTCGCCTCCACTTTCTTCGCCGAAGGCCGCTGGTCCGTCATCACCCGGAAGCGCAGGCTCTGCAGCTCACCGCGAATCTGCCAGTTCACGAACGTCGTGAACTGGGCCTTTTCCGGCTCGTAAGCAAGGATGGCGCGATGGACGGCGATTGCGCAGACTTGCTCGGCATCGTCCCAGTGCCCGACAAGCCCGTACTGGCGGATGAAGTGCCGGATGCGCGGCGCGATCAGCTTGAGGATCCGCGCAAAAGCGCGGTCGATTTCCGCCCTCTGCCGCCGCGTCTGCGGAGCATCATCGGACGGCGTATTTGCCCGTACAGTCGCGACTGCGGACTCCAGGGCAGCAGTGATTTTCGACATGGCGAACCCCCGTGGCGCAGGCGGCTTTTTGCCACTGCTCCATGAAAGGCAAAATATTCCTATAATGCGGGAACCATCAATCCTATATGGAAGTTATCCACTGACGGGTAGCTGGGCGCCCTTCGCGCAGGCTCTGGGCGGCCCTAGCCGAACCGTTCGGGCCTGATATGCTCCCCGACATAGCCAAGGAGCCATGTGCGATGCGCCGCCACGGCTCCGCCCGCCTGGGCGATCCGGCGCTCCGCCGCCGCTGCCCCGACCTGCGCACCAAGCAGCTTGCGGGCCCGGTCAGGAGCGAGACCGCCAGCCAGAAAACGCCGCGCATCTCCAAATCCGAGATGATGGCCCAGGTAAGCCGCGCGCGCGATATCGGCCACGCCGCTCTCGATCGGCACTCCGGCCTTCCGCAGCGACTGCACGTTCGCGGATGCGTAGTCGGCTACAGCCTCGATCGAAGCGCGGGGATCATAGCGCAGAGCGAGGAGGGCACCCCTCTTGTCGCCGCGCACCCGCCCATCCGAATCAAGCCAGCCGTTCTCCCGCGCCCGGCCGTTAAGCCAGGTGCCTGCCCGCTCAGCCTCCCCTTCCCAGGTTCCGTTGAGGAACTGGCCCAGCCCCGCCGCACTGGAGCGAGGGTTTCGCGAATAAGGCTGCCACGCGCCGCCCGGCCCCTTCGCCGCTTCCGCGTCGATGATCGCCGCGAGCGCAGCGGCGGGAATGCCGCTGCGCGCAGCCGCGTCGTTGAGCATTGGGGTGTAGCGTGCGTTGGCCCCATCCACATCCCCAGCGCGCAGGGCAGCGGGCGCCGGGCTCGGCTCCTCGACAGCGTTTTCGCCTGTAGCACCCGAAGGCGGTGATGGGCTGGCGTCTTCCGTACTGAGGAGAGACAGAAGGCGTTCGAGCCCGATGGAATGAGCCTCTTCGGGCATAGCCGCCGTGGAGGCCGGAGCATCGGCGTTCTCTGTCGAGCCAAGCGCCGCGCGCCACAGGCGACCCGCCATCTGCGAACGCGCCTCATCATAGATCAGACGCGACTTCTGCGTCGCATCCAGGCGAGAGAGCCCCGCCGTAGCGGACGTGCGGTCAATCACCGCTTGCCCTGCGGCGCTGGATGCGGAGGGTCTTCAGGAACGCCGCCGCGCTCATATCGTCACTGGTCGCCTGCTCGGCTGCCGCCACTTTTCGGCCCAGATCCGCACGATAGTCCTGGGCCGCCGTTTCGATGCCGCGCAGAACGCCATAGCCATCGATGGCGACTTCTCGCAGCGCCTCAAGCCGATGCTGGAGTTCGGCCTGGCGGTCGGAAAGGGACTGCTGCGCGTTCTGCACCCGCCGCTGCCAGCCCGGCGATATCAGGGTCACGTCCGCAGTGGCAAGGAGCGCCTCATCGCGCACTGCAGCACGCATCCGCGCCTGCTCGCGCTCCACCTGCCCCAGTTCCCCGGCCTCCCGGCGAATAGCGGCGCTGACTTCGTCAAGGTCGCGCTGGCGCACACGCATGGCCGTATCATACGGTGTTTTCATGAAGTTCCTTCCAGGATTGACCGCAAGGCTGCGAAGTCAGCCGCGACAAAGCTACGGTCACGCTGGTCCTGCCGGAGAAGATCCTCGATGCGCGGGGCAAGGGCCACGGCGCGATCGACTTCGGCGTTGGCGCCGGGGCGGTAGGCGCCCAGCCGCACCATCTCCTCCATGTCCTTCCACATCGCCAATTCCCGCCGCGCCGCGAGGCGTGTGCCATTGTCCTCCGCGGGCAGGCAATGCGGCAAAGTGCGGGAAACGGACCGGAGCACGTCGATAGCAGGATAACGCCCCCGCTCGGCGATCTGGCGCGTGATCACCACGTGTCCGTCAAGGATACCGCGAACGGCATCCGCCACCGGCTCGTTGTGATCGTCGCCATCGACAAGAACGGTAAACAGGCCCGTTATCGCCCCCTGGCCCGGCAAACCCGGTCCCGCGCGCTCCAGCAGACGCGGCAGTTCGGCAAAGACTGTCGGGGTGTACCCCTTGGTGGCGGGGGGCTCGCCCGCCGCCAGGCCGATCTCGCGCTGCGCCATGGCGAAGCGCGTCACCGAATCCATCAGACACAGAACGTCGAGCCCGGCGTCACGGAAATGCTCGGCTATGGCAAGCGTGGTCCATGCAGCCTGCCGCCGCAACAACGCCGGCTCGTCGGACGTCGCGACGACGACGACGCTGCGGGCAAGCCCCTCCTCCCCAAGGTCATCCTGAATGAATTCCTGAACCTCGCGGCCACGTTCGCCGATGAGGCCGATGACGGCCACGTCACACTCCGTCCACCGCGCGAGCATCGACAGCAACGTCGACTTGCCGACACCCGAGCCGGCGAAAAGGCCAAGGCGCTGTCCCCGGCACAGCGGCGCAAAGAGGTCGAGCGCACGCACGCCCGTTTCGATGCGGGCGCCCACCCGGGCGCGGGCAGAGGCGGCGGGCGGAGCGGCCTTCATGCGTCGGTGCTCCGGTCCCTGCACGAGAGGGCCCTTCCCGTCGACGGGACGGCCGAGGCCATCAACAACGCGGCCCAGCCACTGCGGCGCCACTCTCAAGCCCAGCTGACCGGCGGACAGGTCCGCTCTTGAACCCGAAGCAATGCCTTCGGGTTCATGGAACGGCATGCAGTGCGCGATGCCGTGATCGAGACCGACGACCTCCGCCTCGATCGCGCCGGTCGTTGACTGCAGACTTATGCGTGAACCGATGCGCGCCGCACCGGCGAGGCCATCCACCTCAATGAGAGCGCCGCGAACCGCCACCACCCGGCCATACCGCCGGTCGGGGGCCAGCATGCGCAACCCCGCAACGGCAGCGGCCAGACTCGACATCCGCGAACGCCCCCGTCAGCCTGCGGCTTCGGCGCCAGCGGGAACGAGACGGGCGATCGCTTCCGCCTCGTAGGCGATAAGCCAGCGGCAATCGGCAAGCGCCTGATAGAACTCGCCCATCGCGACCTTTTCGGCGAAGGTGACGCATACTGCCTTCGCCTCGGCGGAGACGAGTGCACCCATCAGCGCTTCCAGCTTCTCCAGCAGCACATGCTGGTGTCGCGCGATATCGGCGGGATCGATATAGGCCATCATGCAGGCGAAATAGAGCTGCTTCGCCGGCGTAACTGCGTCCTGCGGCTTCATGACATCACGCCCGCGCAGGATCGTGGCACTGTTCTCCAGCACGAGATCAGTGCGGCCCACCGAGCGCAGGACCGCGCCATTGACGATGACAGGCTCGCCGTTGCGGAGCGATATGCGAAGGGTCATGTGGAGATCAGCCTGCTAGATGTGCCCCCTATTATAGGATGAAAGCCTGCGGGCAGGCACCACGCCTTCCGAATTTTTAGTCTGCGACTCGCGACCGTCACTCGTTTCTTTATCCTACAATGCCTGTGTCCGGTGCGAGAGGTGCGCCGCCCAAGGTACGACCGTTGCACCACAGGAGATTGTCATGAGCCTTTATTCCGCTCTCTATGCCGGTGTGTCGGGCCTTAACGCGCAGTCGAGCGCGATGGCGACGGTGGCCGACAACATCACGAACGTGAACACGGTCGGCTACAAGGGCACCTCGGCCCAGTTCCAGTCGTTGGTGACTGGCGGCAGCATGACCAGCAACTATTCCGCAGGCGGCGTCACAGCCACGCCCAAGGCGCTCATCTCCAAGCAGGGCATGCTTCAGGCGTCTTCCAGCCTGACCGACGTGGGTATCGACGGCGCGGGCTTCTTCGTCGTACGCTCCAGCGCGGATTCCAGCGGTGCCATCGCCTATACCCGCGCCGGTTCCTTTACCACGGACTCCTCGGGGTACCTACGCAACACCGCCGGCTTCTACCTGATGGGCTGGCCGCTCGACGAAGCGGGGAAGTACGTCAACAACGGCAGCCTGACCTCGCTCCAGCCGATCCGTCCCAATGCATTGACGGGAGCCGCTGCGGCCACCACCTCCGTCCAGCTTCGCGCCAACCTTGACGCCACTGCGGCCCCGGTGGCCAGCTACGGGGCAGGTGACATGGCGAGCGGAAAGGTCCTGCCTCAGTTCGCCCGCAGCGTCGAAGTCTTCGATGCACAAGGCGGCGCCCACACGCTGACCTTCAGCTTCGTCAAGACGGACGGGAATACGTGGCACGCCGAAATCACCGCGGATCCGAACGATTTGGCGAGCTTCGTCGATCCCCAGAACATCGGCAAGGAAGCGGCCGCTCTTCAGGCGGCCAGGGACGCAGGCACCCCCGTCACGCTGCGCAGCGGCATGGTTGAATTCAACGGTGACGGCAGCCTGAAAACCGCAGGCAGCGATCTTTTCAGCGCGCTCGATCTCAGCTGGGGCAACGGCGCCGAAGCGCCGCTCATCAAGCTCGACCTCGGCTCACCCGACGGCTTCGCCGGCCTGACGCAGTTCGGCAGCGATTCAGCACTGCTTTCCTCGACCGTCGATGGCGGCATGCTGGGCACGGTGGCATCGGTGAGTATCTCCGACAACGGGATCGTCAGCGCGGTCTTCGATGACGGCACGTCGCGGCCGATCTACCAGTTGCCCCTGGCCACGTTCCAGAACCCGGATGGCCTGACCCGCATCAGCGGCAACGCCTACATCGTTTCGGAGCAGTCGGGTAACGTCGCCATCAACGAGCCCGGCCTCGTCGGCGGCGGAAAGATCTCGGCCAGCATGCTGGAAACCTCCAACGTCGATCTGGCCGCCGAGTTCTCCAACATGATCCTCTTTCAGCGTGCCTACAGCGCTTCGTCGAAGATCATCACCACGGTGGACGACATGCTTCAGGAAGTGGGCAACCTGAAGCGCTGATACAACAGCAACCCGGACGGTCTGATCCATGTCCCTCAGTTCAATCCTGAACTCCGCAAAGTCGGGGCTTGCCGCCTCGCAGGCGGGGATGCAGACCGTCTCCACCAATATCGCCAACGTCGGCACGGCGGGCTACGCGCGCCAGACGGTCTCGCAGAGCGCGTCGATAGCCGGCGGGAACGTCACCGGCGTCGTGGTGGGGGAGCCCGCCCGCGTAGCCGACAAGTTCCTCGAGAACACCGTCTATCAGCGAGGCGGCGAAGCTGGCCGGACGGAGGCCGTTTCAACGTACCTTGATCGCCTGCAGTCGCTGCTCGGCACGCCTGGCGCTGACAGCGGGCTGTCAGCCCGTCTGACCGCCATCTCGACATCGATCTCCGAAGTCGGCGGCCTGCAGGGCTCGCCGGAAGCGATCGCGATGTTCACCGGCAACGTAGCGGACGCGATCTACGCGCTCGATGCCCTTCAATCCGATGTCGGCGCCCTCCGGTCCGATGTGGAGAGCGAGGTCTCAGACACTGTGGATCGGGTCAACGTCCTGCTGCGCAAGGTCCACGGCCTCAACGCCGAGGTGTCGCGCCTGCAGGGCCTCGGCCTGAGCGCCTCCGGCCCGGCCGACGAGCGGATGAACGCGCTGCAGGAACTCAGCGGGCTCGTCGAGGTGAAGGTGCGCGAGCAGCCGGACGGGCGCGTCACGATCGACACGGCCTCCGGCCAGGTCCTTCTGGACAAGCGCCTGCGCCAGCTGAATTATGCGTCCGGCGCCGGGGCCTCGGCGGGGATGTACAAAGGCATCAGCATTCACTTCGCCGCAGACAACGGGGCGCTGGGCGCCTCGGCGGGGGAGACCATCGAGACCAGCGGCGTCGGAGGCAAGCTGGGCGGCCTCATCGACATGCGCGACCGCGTGCTGCCCGGCTTCACCGACCAGCTGGGCCAGTTGTTCGGCGGTCTGGCGGGCACGCTCAACAAGGTCGCTAACGAAGGGACCGCATCTCCCCCGCCGCAGACGCTTACCGGCCAGCCCAATGGCCTTGTCGCTGCCGACCGGCTCGGCTTCACCGGCAAGGTGACATTCGCCGTCGTCGGGCAGGACGGTATCCTCGTCGCGAAGACAACGCTCGACTTCGACAGTCCTCCGCCGCTCTCGACCGTCGCCGACGCTGTGGCGGCCATCAACGACGGACTGGCCCCGGCCGGATCGGCGTCCTTCGAGAACGGTGTCCTGTCCATCAGCGCCGCCTCGGGCAAGAACGGCATCGCCATCGGGCAGGACCCCGATAGCCCAAGCGACCGGGCGGGCATCGGTTTCTCGCAGTTCTTCGGCCTGAACAATCTGATCCGTTCGGATCGGAACGCCCTGGCACCCTCCGGCTTCGCGTCCGACGACCCGCACGGGTTCAGCGCGGATGACGCAGCGCAGATCGTCCTGCGCGATCCGTCCGGCAAGTTGCTCGCCAGCCATGAACTCGACGTCTCCGCCGGAGGCACCTGGGGCGACCTTGTCGATGGCCTGAACGGAAGCGACCTGGGCAGCTTCGGGCGTTTTGCCCTCGACGGTACCGGCCGCATCACCTTTACCGCCAGTACGGCAAACGCGGGGGCGGCGATCACCATCCCCTCCGACGCGACGGACCGCTTCGACACGGGGCTTTCGTTCTCGGCACTGTCGGGTCTCGGCGGCGCAAGTGCCGCGCTCGCGACCGCCCATGTCTCGTCCGAGATGGCGACGGACACATCGCGCCTTCCGCTGGCGCGGCTCCAGCTCGATGCCACCCCCGGCCAGCAGGCGATCGGCGCCGCGGATATCCGAGGGGCAAACGCTTTCGTCGATGCGCTCGCCTCCACGATTGACTTTGGCAAGGACGGTCGTTCCACCATCGACATGTTCGCAAGCCGCTTGCTTGGCGGGGCCGGCGCGCAGGCGTCACTCGCCAAGACCTCGGCCCTCGATGCAAGCGCGCGGCTCGGGGATGCGGTGAACCGTCGGGACTCCTTCTCCGGCGTCAACATCGACGAGGAACTGGCCCAGATGGTCGTCCTGCAGAACAGCTACTCCGCCTCCGCACGGGTAATCAGCACCGCCTCGCAGATGTACGACACTCTGCTCAACATGGTCTAAGGACGACGCTCGATGACCCGCGTAGCCACCATTCCGCTGCAGCAGACACTTTCGAGCGCCATTCAGCGCACACAGCAGAACCTTGCCGAAAGCCAACTGCAGCTGGCGACGGAAAAGAAGGTCAACGACTACGCCGGGCTCGGTCTCGATGCCGTGAGGACCCTTTCCGCGCGTTCGATGGTCGCCACGCAGGAGGCGTACAAGAACAACATCAACCGGGTCTCCACCACCCTCTCGATGTACCAGGGACACCTCGAGCAGATCGACGCGTCCTTGCTGGACCTGCGGGAAGAGCTGTTCAGCGCGGTCGGCACCGGAAATGCGCCGGGGCTGCAAGGTATGATCGAGGAGGCGTTCCTTCAGATCCGCTCCTCGCTCAACGCGCAGGAATCCGGCGTCCCGATGTTCGCCGGCTCGCGGACCACTCCCCTGCCATTTGTGCCTGAAACGCTGCAGGACACGATCGGCCTCGATGCCGACGCCGCCTTCGCAAACGACACGGTGCGCCAGGCCGTCCGGGCAGGAGACGGGATGGACGTGCAGTATGGCCTCGTCGCGAGCGATATCGCAACGGGTCTTGTCTCGGCTTTCCGCGCCCTTGCCGAGGCGGGACCCTTCGGGGAAACGCTCACCGAGGAGCAGGCCGAGGCCATCACCGCGGCCCTGGCACTGCTTGATGAAGGGATCACCGGCGTTCGTTCGGTCAATGGAGCGAACGGCCGGCGCCAAGCGCAGGTTGAAGCGCTGGAAACGCGGGCGGATGAGCGCATCAAGCTTCTCAGTCAGGCGATTGGCGAGGTGGAGGACGCCGACCTTGGCCAGATCGCGATCGACATAACGCAGCGCCAGACGATCCTGCAGGCCAGTTATTCGGTGTTCTCGCAGTTGAACGCCATGTCGCTGGCCAATTATCTGGACTGAGGCCGGTCCTGTGGGGGGACTACGGCGTCTTCCTCGCTCCCAGAAGGTCCGCGAAGGTGCCGGCCGGGCTCGCGGAGGGGATCGCTGCCATCGCCCGTGCGAGTTTCGCCGCATCGACGGCGCCCGGCGCGCCGGTCAGCATCTCGAAGACGGGCGCCGAAGGCAGGCCTTTGAACGCGGCGGCATAACGCGAGTGAAGCCAGGCAAGCGCGTCCTCCCGCCCGAGCATCGCCTGGGAGATGGCATGCCGCAGGACCTGCGCCTGAGCGACGGCGTCCAGCGACTTGCCTTTCGGCAGACTTTCTCCCGTCGCCTGGGCATAGCGGCCCCAATCCCGGCGTTGCCAGAGTATCTCCGCCTGCAGGGGAGCGGAACCGGGCAGATCCTGCAGCACAGCCAGCGCCTCTTCGGCCCGTCCGACCTGTGCGAGAGCGGCGGCCTCCACCCGCTTGCGGTCACCGACCATGCTGTCCGGCAGGCCTGGATCCTCTGTTTCCCGCAGCGTCCTGAGCGCACGTTCCGGCCGGCCCGCAAGGATGTAGAGACTCGCGACGCGAGCCGATAGCGGCCCTCGGGCAAGGTCGCCCGCACGTTGCATCAACTGGTGCGACAGAAGATCCGCGGCACGCTCGTAGAGGCCTGCCTGCTGCAACCGCGCCGCAAGGCGGCTTACCAGGAGGTCGCCCTGAGCACCTGATGGCGCGATGTCCCGATAGTCCCAGTAGAGGCTTGCCGCCCGCTCCAGCGGCAACTTTCTTTCCGGATCGAGGGCCGCCGCCAGCTTCGCCTGCACGTCCGGGAGAAGCGCTGCGGCACCTTGTGTATCGTGGTAGCGCACCAGCGCCGCCCCTGCCGAGAGGGCTCCGGCCAGATCGTTCCGTCCGTCCGCGAGGCTGTACGACAACCGCAGGGCACGTTCCTCGATCGCATCACCCCGCCAGGAGTAGCGTATCTCCGCCAGCTTCCCAAGCGCCTCCTCCGGACGCATCGCCTTGCGGGCGACATCGCCTTCGATACGGCTGAGCCGGGCGTCCATCCGCTGCGCCGCACTGCCCGATTGCTCCACCCTCGCGAGGCGAAGACGCGCCGCGTCGTGGCGACCCAAAGCCAGATCCGCCCTGCCTCGCAGCAGGTTCGCCGCCGGGTCTCGGTCCGGCAGCCAAGACAGCCAGTGCAGTGCCTTCTGCGGTGCACCGCCCTCTATACCGGCGCGGGCCGCCGCCAGCACGAATGGAGCCGCACGCGGCTTGGCCAGGGCAGGTGCGGCGCATTCCAGCTGCTGTAGCGCCTGCTCTGCCAGACCTTCACCCGCAAGCGCCCGCGAACGCCACAGGCAGGCCTCCGGATTGATGCGCAGGCCCGGCATGTCCAGCTCAGTGAGCGCAGCGTCGGCGCGGCCTACCAGGGTCAGTGCTGCGCCATGGGCCAGGCGCCAGGCATCCACCATGCCGAGGTCCGGATCATCCTGGCGCATCACTTCCAGCACGCCCAAGGCATCCGGGCCCCGTTCCTGCGCGATCAGGCTGCGCGCGTAATCCCAGCGGGCCGACTGTCGCCCTGCCGCCTCGACCGTCGAGAGCTGAAGCCAGGCGCTCTTGTCCGGCATCGACTTCCACGCGTTCCCGTCGACCAGCGGCGGGCGTTGCGCCAGTTCCGCCGCAAAACCGGGAAGCCGCGCTGTGTACGCACCGTCGGTTGCGGAAAGAAGCGAGGCGCTGGCGGCGAGCACGACACCGCAAAGAAGGCGAACACGGCTCATGCCGCCCCCGCCCCGACAACGCCGCTCAGGACCAGCAGGGCTCCGCCGAGAAGGCAACTCACAAGGAAGAGCAGAAACCCCAGAAGGGGCCATAGCAGACTCGCCCCCCGCGGCCGGACGGCTGGCGCAGCCTTGGCGCTGTCTGAGGGCTGATCGGTACGCCGACGGGCAGGTGCCGCACCCGGAGCCGGTGCCTGTGCCGGGCCTGAGGCCACGACACGGACCTTCCCCGGTTTCCGATCACTGCTCATTCCGACGCGACTCCTCGAATTTCATCCTATTATAGAACCACCCAGCCTTGTGCGGACCGCTCACCGGAGTTCCCATGCTTTCGCTGCGCCCCTGTCGCGCCTTTTTTTCTGCCCTGATGTTGTTGTGGACTGCGCCCGCGCTTGCAGCCAACACCGAACCGCGCCAGGCGGAGGAACTGCCGCCGCCTGATCCTATTTTCGTCAGCCTCGAGCCGATCGCGGCGCCTATCGTCGATGGAGGACGAGTGGACGGGGTCCTCCACCTGTCCATCGTCATCAAGGCCAAGTCTGCGGATGATGCCGCCGCCCTGGGCAAGAACATCCCGAAACTTCGTGCGGCCGCGCTTTCAGCCGCCATCGAGTTTGCTCGCCTCTGGACGTCGCGCTTCACGCCTGTGAATGTCGGACGGTTGGCCGCGATGCTGAAGACCTCGGTGAAACGAGCGGACAACGCTGTCGACACGGTGCTGATCGTCAAGGTATCTGCAAGGGAGCAATAGCCGCTGTTTCCCGCTCGAGGCGCGCTGCTTATTTCGGCGTGACCGGGCGGCCAGCGCCGGGCCTGGTCGCCGCAGGAGCCGGCATGACCTTGCGTCCGGCCATCGCCATCGACAGTGCCACCGCGCCATTGGGTGACATGTTGGCCATGATCTGCGCCGTTGCCTGTTCGCGCATGCGGGCCGCTACCTCCCGCTGGACGTCAAGATCGAGCTTCTCGAAGATCGGTCCCGCGCGGTTGGGCTTCATCCGCTGATAGATACGGGCGAGGTTGTCGTAGGGCACAGCCGGAGCCTGCGCGCCGGCAGCACCCTTCGCCGTCCCGGCGGCCGCCTCTTCCTGCTGCTGCTTCAACTGGCTGGCGAGCCGCGCCTCGCTGGCCCGAACCGCCTGCTCGCGCATGTCGAGCCTGCGCTTGTCGGCGGCGGAAACCCGGTCCCTCTGCGCGGTCGCATCGCGAAGCGAGGCACCCAGACGCCCGGTGTCCGGCCCGCCGGCAAGGTCCGCCGACGCTGCGAAGGCGATCGCATTGGCAACAGCCGCGGCGGCTGCCACCCCGAGCATCAGGCGGGTAGGCCGGGTCAACGCCTTGATCATGCGACCGCGCTACCTCGCGACCCTCGGGCGGCTGTAAGGTCAAGCACGATGCTGCTGAGATCCCGCTTCGCGGCCGGCTCTCCACCCGCGGGAGAGCTTTCACGGCGCACGGCCTCGTCGGCGCGAAGCGCGGCGTCCGCCTCTTCCCGCCATCGGGCGGGGCGGCGGCGTGCGCCGGCCTCGGCGGCCCGCGCCTTGTCTGCGGCATCCACAATGCGCTCCGCCACCGAATTGCCGACGCCGACCATCACGGAGAGCTCGTCGCGCAATTCACGCGCGGCGAGAAGGATTTCCCCTTGCGCCGCGACATCGCTGGACAAAACGCGCTTGAGATCGGCCAGCACGATACGCGCCTGCTGAGTTGCGTTATCGAGCTTCTCGACGGCCTGATCAAGATGCCCGTCGCGCAAAGCCCGGATGCGGCGGTCCATCCGGATGGCCTGGACCATCACGCACAGACACAGGAGAACCAAAGCGAAATTGATTGCCGTCGCAACAGTCATTTCGAGTATCCCTTCGCGATGTCAGTGGCCATGCGGATGGCGATATTGCTTGAACGCTGGCCGATGTGCGCACGCCCGAGCGGCACGCCGCCACATTGCAGATGCAGCGGATCCTCAGGGCTGTGGCTGAGGGCGATCGTATGGCCCACCTTCAGATCGCGCACGTCCCGCAGCGACATCATCTTTTCGCCAAGGACTACATCCACGGTGACTTCGGTGTTGTAGAGCTCCGAAGCCATGTGCTGCGACCATATGCGATCACGGCCGAGTTTCTCGCCCATGAAGCGCTGCAGGAGCTTGTCGCGCACCGGTTCGAGCGTGGCGTAGGGCAGCAGGATCGAGAACACGCCGCCGCGCCCCTCCATCGACACGCGGTAGGTTGCGACTGCAGCCGCGTTGCTGGGTTCCGCGATCGCGGCGAACCGCGGGCTCAATTCCATCCGTTCCAGGCCCATCGCCACAGAAGCGATTTCCTCGAAGGCAGCGGCGAGCTCGTCCAGAGCCATCTGGACGACCCGAGACACCAGGCTGGACTCGATCGTGGTGAACGTGCGGCCCTCCGGCGGCAGCGCCCGGCTTCCGCCACGGCCGCCCAGCAGCGCGTCGACGATGCCATAGATCAGCCCGGCGTCCACCGTGACCACGCCGTAGCTTTCCCAGGGCTTCACCTGGAACACCCCGAACATGGCCGGCAGCGCCACGTGGTCCATGAAATCGCCGAACCGCACGGAGGTGATCGCCTCCAGGTTCACTTCGATCGCATCCGAAGTGAGGTTGCGCATCGAGGTTGCGAACGTGCGAACCATGCGCTCACAGACCACCTCGAGCATCGGGAGACGCTCATGGCTGATGACGTTCGATTCCAGCACCGCCTTGAGCCCTCGGCGCGGCAGCGCCTCACCATCTACGGCCGCCAGCCGCACGGTCTCCGGACGAGACGGATCCTCGCGGTCCATGCTCATTGCTGGATGAGATCCTGAATCAGCACGTCACGAACCATGCCCTTGCCTAGAGCTTCGGTGGAGCGCCGCATCATCTCTTCCTTTATGCGGAATACGGCGGCCGAGCCGTTGAGGTCGTCCGGGCGCAATTCGCGCAGGAACGGCTGCAAGGCGTCGAGAACCACGGGGAGGCGTGCCTTCACCGCATCCGTCTTGCCCGGCGCCGCGACGATCACGAACCGCAGCTTCACGAATTTTGACTGCGCCCCGCCTCCACGCAGGTTCACCATCATCGGCGGCACTTCGATGTAGGAGGCCGACACATCGCCTTCCTCCGCCTCTTCGGAAGATGCCTCTGCCTGCTTCTCCTCGGCATGCTCCTCCGCCGGGCGCATGTACCAGTAGACGCCGCCGGCGCCTGCAAGCAGCCCGACCAAGACGACGGCGATGGCGATCAGGCGGCCCTTGCCCGGCTTTTTCGCCACATCGGCCCCGTCCGGCGGGGTTTCGCCTGTCGTCTCGCTCACGCCTTGTCCCTCAAAATTCCGCACCAGAATCCATGCGCGGGATTTCTTCCTATATATAGGATTGTAGCCGGCAGGGGTGCGCCTTGCGGGTTTATGCCGAGTTTTTTTGCAAGGGCCTGAAGATGGACGTCTCCTCCTTCGTGCTGCTGAGCCACGAGCAGGCCCTGCGTCGTCAGCTCGACGTGGCCGCCAACAACATGGCGAACGTCTCCACGCCAGGCTACAAGCGCGAACAGGCGCTCTTTCATGAATACGTCGAGGCGGCCCAGGAGGGACCGGTCGAGGACGCCCGCAGGACATCCTACGTCCTCGATTACGGTGCCGTTCACGATATCTCCCAGGGCGCCTTCCAGGCGACCGGCAACCCTCTCGACATCATGATCGAAGGGCCGGGTTACCTTAACGTGGAGATGGCGGACGGCTCGACCGGCTACACGCGTGTCGGCTTCGTCAAGGTGCTGGAAAGCGGCGAACTCGCAACCTCCGGCGGCCAGCGGCTGCTGGATGAGAATGGCCGGCCGCTCGCCGTCGCCGTAGACCAGCTGGCGCTGGTGAAGATCACCAGCGACGGCACCGTCATGGCCGGTGAGGAGCCGGTCGGCCGTCTAGCGGTGACCGGTTTCGCGGATGAGAACCTGCTGGAGGTCCGGGGCGACGGGCTTCTGACCGGCGCGGGCGGTACGGTGCTTGCCGCTGCGCAGACGAAGCTGCGCACGGGCGGCGTCGAAGCGTCGAACGTGGAGCCGATCTCGGAAACCACGCACATGGTGGAGATCCTGCGCTCCTACCAGACCAGCCAGCGCCTCTCCGCCGACCTCGCCGACATGCGCCGCCGCGCGATCGACCGTCTCAGCAAGCTGGGCTGAGCCCTCTTACGTCAAGGAACCCTGCATGCGTTCTCTTTCCATCGCTTCCACCGGCATGCTGGCCCAGCAGACCAATGTCGATGTCACCTCCAACAACATCGCCAACATGAACACAACCGGGTTCAAGCGGCAGCGTGCGGAGTTTCAGGACCTCCTGTACCAGCAGGTATCCCGCCCCGGCGCGGCCACCAGTGCTGACGGCACGAAAGTGCCCTCGGGCATCCAGATCGGTGCAGGCGTGAAAACCGGCGGCGTCTACCGCATCACCGAACAGGGCGCCCTCACCAGCACCGGCAATCCCTATGACCTCGCGATCGACGGCCCCGGCTACTTCCAGGTGATGCTGCCGAGCGGTGATCTCGGCTACACCCGCGCCGGATCGTTCCAGCTGTCGGACCAGGGCGAACTCGTCACGGCCGATGGCTACCGCGTGCAGCCCGACATCACCGTGCCGCAGGGAGCGCTCAGCGTCTCAGTCTCGAAGACGGGCGAAGTGCAGGTGAAGCTGGCGGGCCAGGCCGAACTGCAGACGGTGGGCCAACTCGAACTGGCGACCTTCATCAACGAAGCGGGACTCGAGGCGATCGGCGACAGTCTGTTCATCGAAACCGGCGCATCGGGCCAGCCAATGGTCTCCACCCCCGGTCAGCCTGCATACGGGACGCTGAGTCAGGGCTTCATCGAAGCTTCCAACGTCAATCCCGTCTCGGAAATCACCTCGCTCATCACCGCGCAGCGCGCTTACGAAATGAACAGTCGCGTGCTGAAGACGGCAGACGAAATGCTGCAGACTTCAACTCAGACAGTCTGAGGCTACCGAAAGGATGCTGACCGCCGCCCTTCTCATGTTGACGGCAGCCGCGCCGCAGCCCGCGAACGCGCCGGTGCCGGTTCTCGCGCGCGCAGTGGAGCGCGGCGACGTGCTGTCCAGCGCCGACTTCGAGACGGCGCGTGTGGCACCCGCCGTCGCGCGGGGCGCCCTTTCTCCCGCGGAAGCGGCCGGGCAGGAAACGACCCGTCGCCTCTCGGCCGGCAGCCCCGTTCGCGCCAATGATGTCGCCCCGCCGCGAATGGTACGCCGGGGAGAGACGGTGACGATCGCCCTCATTTCCGGAGCCCTGCGCATCACCTCGCCGGGCCGGGCCCTGGCCGATGCGGGTCGGGGCGATCCGGTGCGAGTGTTGAACCTTGCCACGAACCGGACACTCGAAGGCGTCGCCACATCGAGCGGCGAAGTGCAGATAGCTGCACCTTGACCACCGCCACCGCGCCTGCCGCGTAGGATATTCAGCATGAACAACCGTTTCCTCATCGTTGCCGCGGCTCTTGCCTGCTCCTCGGTCCTTACCGGCTGCGGCGCTGTCGGCCGACTTCAGAACGTCGGCAAAGCGCCCCGGATGAGCGACCCCGGCGCCCCTGTCGCGCCCCGTGTGGAGCCCTCGCTCGGCAACCACGCCAAGGCCGAGCACGGCCCCGACGGAAGCGATCCGCAGATCGCCGAGGGTTCGCGCGGGGCCTCCCTGTTCCGAACAGGAGGCGGCGCCTTCTTCCGTGACCAGCGTGCCTCCCGCGTGGGGGACATCGTCACGATCCGCATCAACATCGCCGACAGCGCCCGCGTGGATAACGCCACGACCCGCACCCGCACCGGCAGCGAGAACAGCGGTATCGCCGCCCTGCTCGGCCTCGAAAGCCAGATCGGGAAGATCCTGCCGGGCGATCCGGACCCGGGCAATCTCACCAGCACAAGCTCGAAGTCGAGCTCGGTCGGCGCCGGGAACACCGCACGCTCGGAACAGATCAACATGACAATCGCGGCCACCGTCGTCGGCGTCCTGCCCAACGGCAACCTGGCCATTCGCGGCAAGCAGGAAGTTCGCGTCAACTTCGAACTGCGCGAACTGGTCGTCTCCGGCGTGATCCGGCCCGAGGATATCGCACGCGACAACTCGATCCGGCACAGCCAGATCGCGGAAGCGCGGATCAGCTATGGCGGGCGTGGGCAGCTTACCGATGCACAGCAGGCCCGCTGGGGCCAGCAGATCTACGACGCGCTGTTTCCGTTCTGACGCCATGCCGGCTGCGTAGTTTTTCCACAGGCTGCGACCGAGGGCGGCGCCTGCCTTCTAGAATGATCCTGCACCCGGAATTGTCGGGAGTACGGGCGGCAGCGTTTCCTGCCGTCGAGGCCGCAGAATCGGCCGGTAACCTAGAAGGGAAATTGAAATGGCGTTTTCGGTAAACACCAACGCTGGTGCCATGGCAGCTCTCCAGAGCCTCAATGCCACCAACCGTTCGATGGAAACCACTCAGAGCCGTATCACCACGGGTCTGAACGTGGCATCCACGAAGGACGACTCGGCGAAGTACACTGTCGCCCAGACGCTCCGCGGCGACCTCGGCAAGTTGAACGCAGTCACCAGCTCGCTCAACAACGCCAAGAGCGTCACGGACGTTGCTGTTGCCGGTGCCGAACAGATCTCCGACCTCGTCAACCAGATGAAGTCGAAGGCTCTCGAAGCATCGGACGAAGGTCTGGACGTGGAAAGCCGCACCGCGATCTCCAACGACCTGCTTGCTCTTAAGAAGCAGATCTTCACGGTCATCGACGGTTCGGATTTCAACGACGTCAACCTGCTGAAGAGCGGCGCTACCGCTCCTGCCACCGACGGCAAGGTCAGCGCTCTGCAGTCGATCGCGGGCGACACGCTCACGGTCGCCAACCAGGGCTTGACCACCAAGGCCGGCACGGCAATGGGCGCTTCGGGAACCGACACCAGCATCACCGATCTTGCCGGTGATACGTCGGCAACTGCGGCGGCTGCAGCCAAGGCGCTGGGCACCAAGCTCGACGCCTTCTTCAAGGAAGTGAAGACCAGCCTTTCCGATCTCGGCGCAGCTTCGCGTCAGATCGAAGGGCAGCTTAACTTCAACAGCAACCTGAACGACGTGATCACGACCGGCGTCGGCAACCTTGTCGATGCCGATCTCGCCAAGGAGTCCGCGAACCTTCAGGCCCTGCAGGTCCAGCAGCAGCTGGGTGTGCAGGCCCTGTCGATCGCCAACCAGGCACCGCAAACGCTCCTGTCGCTCTTCCGTTAAGCGGTATCGGCAGGTTTCCCGGCTTGCCGGGGGCATTTTGGAAAGGCCGGTGCGGTTCACCGCTCCGGCCTTTTTCCTTGCGCAGTCAGCCGAGGAACCTCAATCGCGTTTCCCGGGGTATCACGACATTGCGGGTGGCTTGAGAAAGGGATCGTCAGGCAGAGGAATGAACTCCGCGTCATCGGCGTCGGGAAGTTTCATCCGCCCCGCCCTCCAGTCCTCCGCAGCCTGGCGGAGGCGCTCCTGAGAGGACGAGACGAAATTCCAGTAGAGGAAGCGCTCACCCACGGGTTCCCCGCCCAGCACCATCACCGTCGACGGCGCCAAAGCTTTCAGGCTGGATGTCTCGGCACCCAGAACAAGCATCTGTCCGGGACCGTAGGGCGTCCCGTTTACCTCGACGAGCCCGGTGGCGATGTACGCCGCTCGCTCCGGATGGTCGCCCGGAACTTCCGCGCGTGCATTGGCGTCCAGATCAAGATGAGCGTAGAACAGCGGTGAATGGGTCCGCACGCCTGCGGTCAGGCCATAGGCACGGCCGGCGATCAGGTGGCCGCTCACGCCTCCTTCGCGCCATTGCGGCAGATCGGCCCCTTCATGATGGGAAAAGGCAGGGCCGACCTCCTCGGCGCCGTCCGGAAGAGCCACCCAGGCTTGGATGCCGTGCAGGTGATCTCCCTCGGCCCGCGCCTTTTCGAAGCGCTCGCTATGGGTGATGCCGCTGCCTGCGGTCATCCAGTTCACTTCCCTCGGACGCACGGGCTGGTGCGAGCCAACGCTGTCGCGATGGACGATCTCCCCGGAGAACAGGTACGTCACGGTGGACAAGCCAATGTGCGGGTGCGGCCGCACATCCAGGCTGCGATCGACCCCAGCCTGCACGTCAAGCGGCCCCATGTGATCGAAGAACACGAATGGGCCTATCATTCGCCGCTTGGCGAACGGCAGGACCCGGCCCACATCAAGTCCTCCCCCCAGACTGCGGCGGCGTTGCTCGATCACCATCTCGACGGTCATGGTGGCCCTTTCCCGAATTACGACCCGTGATAGAGCATTCCCTCCAAGCTGCACGGACCCTGCGCGACAAGAACGCGTGAAGCGGACGAAAGCTGCACTTAGCAGAGCTGCCTGACCCGGCCTTCCCCTGGATGCTATCGGCTGGCGATGATCTCGCTCGTGCAAGTTGCGCGGCGGGACGCTAAACGCCTGCCATGACGCAGAGTCCTCTCGCCACAAGACTGGGCATCGTCGGCACCGGCCGCGTGGCCCGCGTGCTCGCCGCCGCCCTCGCCCCGTGCTCGGCAGCGCCGCCCCTCCTGTGGGGCCGAAATCCGGCGCGTGTGGATGAAGCCCTGCAGGGCAATGGCGGAGCCGTCGCCGCAGGCGATCTCGTCGCCCTCACCTCTGCCTGCGACCTGATCGCGATAGCCGTGGCGGACGACGCCATCCCGCTCGTAACCGAAACCATGGCTTCAGCTTCCCTGAACCATCGCCCCTTCATATTCCACGTCAGCGGCAGCAGCGGGACAGCTCCGTTGTCCGGGCTTCAACGCGGCGGTGCGCTGACGGCGGCCATTCACCCGGCGATGACCTTCACGGGTGACACGGTGGTGGAACTGGAGCGGCTGCCGACCGCGCACTTCGCCGTAACGGGATCCAGCCCGGCGGCCATCACACAGGGTCTAGCGCTGGTGCAGGCGATCGGCGCCACGGCCGTCGAGATCAGTGAGGCACAACGTCCTCTCTACCACGCCGCCCTGTGCCATGCCGCGAACCACCTTGTAACTCTTATCGCAGGAGCGAGCGAGGCGCTGGCCACTGCCGGCGCGCCGGATCCAGGCGCCTTTCTGGCCCCCCTGGCAAGGGCCGCGCTGGAGAACAGCCTCGCCCGCGGGATGAGTGCGCTTTCCGGCCCGATCCTGAGAGGAGACGCGAGCACCGTGGCCAGCCATCTGCGCGCGATTGAGCGGGACACGCCGTCGCTCCTGCAGCCCTACTCCGCAATGGCGCGTGCCACGCTCGAGGCCCTCGACCGGGACGGAAAAAAGCGCGCCAATGCTGAGCTGCGCTCCCTGCTGGAGCAGGCGCCCTCCGCTCCCGAACGCGATTAGGCATGCCCTGAGGAACCGAACCGCGCCTCCGAAAGATCAAGCTCGCGCGTCAGCTTACGGGCTAGATCGCTGCTCACGCTGCGACCGCGCACGAGCTGTTCCAGAGCCGCGCGTTCGGCCCTGAGACCGACAAGCCGGAAGTCGCGCAGCAACCGATCGCTTGCCCGGACCTCGCCGGGATTGCGGTCACTCAGTCCGTCGATCCGCTCACGATAGAGGTCCATCACCTGCCCACCGGCTTCCGCGAAGATGTCCGCCTCGCCGTGGCTCTCCGCCAGCTCGTGCTGATGCCGTTCTATTGCCCGGATAGCGGCTTCGGCGGCGGCAATCCGGGCAGCATCCTCCTCTGCCTGCCGTGCAGGCTCGGGCGGCATGGCAAGGCCTTTCAGCAGGAGGGGAAGCAGGACGCTGGCAAGCACCAGGGACACCACGATCACCCCTGCAGCCAGGAAGATCGCCAGATCCCGGGCTGGAAACGGCGTGCCGTCACTCAGCGTCAGCGGAAGCGTCAGTACGCCCGCCAAGGTAATGGCGCCTCGAACCCCGGCCACCGAAGTGGCCGCGATCAGCCTGAAATCGGGTGTCTGGACGCCGACAACCTGCCGTCCCTTGCGCAGGATCGTCAGCTTGAGCGAGGCCCAGACCCATAGGAAGCGCAGGATCGCCAGCCCGGCCACGATGGCCAGCACATACACGGCCAACCACCAGGGTTGCGTGTGGCCGGTTGCCGCCACTGTCCGATCCGCACTCTCGACGATACCGGGGATCTGTTCGCCAAGCAGGACGAAGATGATGCCGTTTAGCGTGAACTGGATCATGTCCCAGACCGAGTTGCGGCGCATCCGGGTCGCCGCCAGCGCCTGGCGCGAGATCTCGGCATAGGCCATCGTCACGCCGGCGCTCACTGCCGCGAGGATGCCGGAAGCGTGGACGTGTTCGGCAAGGAGGTAGGAGCCGAAGGGGATCAGCAGGCTGACGAGGATCTGCGACCCCGTATCCTCTCCCCATCGGCCGGACACCCACGCCTTGGCGCGAGTGGCCGCCAGCGTCACCCCGACGCCGATCGCCAGCCCCGCCCCAGCGACCCACAGGAAATCAAGAGCGGCAGCCCCGGCCGAGAAGGTGCCGGTAAGCGCGGCGGCGACCGCGAAGCGCAGGCAAACAAGGCCAGAGGCGTCGTTGAGCAGCGATTCGCCCTCCAGGATGTGCATCATCCGCTTGGGAATAGGCACGCGCGCCGCAATCGCTGAAACCGCGATCGGATCCGTGGGAGAGACAACCGCCGCCAGGGCGAAGGCCACCGCCAGCGGCATTGCCGGGATCATCCAGTTGATCAGGAAGGCCATGCCCACGACCGTCAGCAGCACCAGGCCCAGCGCCAGTTCCACCACGGTAGAGAGGTCTTTGAAGAGTTCGTCCTTCGGTATGCGCCACCCGTCCAGAAAAAGCAGGGGCGGGAGGAACAGGAAGAGGAAAAGCTCGGGATTCAGTTCGACACGGTGCGACGTGAACATTCCGATCGCGCCGCCCAGCATGATCTGGACCAGCGGCGTCGGGATGCCAAACGGCAGCATCCTTGCAACGGCACCGCTGACGACGACCGCCAGCAGCAGGAAAAGGACAATCGAAACGGACTCCAAAACTGCACTCCATGTGGCTGAAGGTCCAGCTTAGGGGAGCTGTCGCGGTCTGAACAAGCCACAGCGGCAGAAAATCCGGTCCGCCCGATGGCGTATATCGCTGGCGGCAATGCAAAAACATGACTATCGCTGCGTCATCGGCAGCACCGACAGGGCGCGCTGGCGACTGAGAGACAGCAGACGTGCTCCCGCCTTTTGTCCGGAGCCTTTGCATGTTCTCTCCGCCACCTGCTCCCCCGCTCGCGCCCGCAGGGCTCGCCCACGACTTCTCCAGCGCGGCAGCGCAGCTGTCATGATCGACGATAAACTGGTTGGCACCGCCTTCGTGCCCGATGGCGTGGAGCTGAGGTTGGTGCAGCATGGCGAGGCGTTCACGATCCTCCTCGAGGACAACGAGTTGATGAGCACGAAAGCCAGTGCCTCGGAAGAGGCGCTGGCGATCATGACGCGCGAGCGTCTGCCCGACCGGCCGGCGCTGCAGTTCCTGATCGGCGGTTACGGGATGGGGTATACGCTTCGCGCCGCCCTGTCCGTACTTGACGAGGACGCGCATGTCGTTGTTTCGGAGATCGTCCCGGAGATCCTCACCTGGGCGAAAGGGCCCATGCGCGCGTTCACGGACGGCTGCCTTGACGATCCTCGCGTCACGGTCGTGGGCGAAGACGTCGCGCTCCTGATCGACTCTGCGCAGGACGCCTATGATGCGATCCTTCTGGACGTGGACAACGGACCCGAGGGTCTGACCCGCAGAAGCAACGATGGCCTCTACTCCGTTGCAGGATTGCACAGAGCCATGGCCGCGTTGCGTTCCGGCGGCATCCTCGCGATCTGGTCCGCCTACGCGGATCCGGCCTTCACCGTACGTCTCCAGGAGGCCGGCTTCCGGGTTTCGGAAGAGGAAGTGCGAGCCCGGCCAAATGGCAAGGGATTTCGCCACCTGATCTGGTTTGCGCAGAAGCCCTGACATTGCGCCGCGCTGCGGGATAACGTCCTGAGCCGCGCATGCCACCGGCGATCTCGGCCGTTTACTTGTAGCAACGCTCCACACTGCAAGAGTGCGGTGGCGGCGGTCTGCGCTGGTGCCGGGTCACCCCACCGGGGCTGGCGGCAGGGCTTGGCTCTCAGGCTGCACCGGCGTTTGGAAGGAGCGGATGGCCGCCCATCCGATGAGCGCCGTGACCAAAAGGATCAGCACAAGAAGCACCTTGGCGAGAAGCCCGGGGCCTTTGCGCGCGGGAGGTCGGCTCATGGACTTCCACCCCTCTTTCCGTCTGCGCCGGGCCACCTGCCAGTTCCTTTTCCGCGGCGGTGGCTTCCGGGGATGTCACCCGGTCAACGAAGAGGTGACCGGGCAACGGGCGGCAATCAGCGTGTGGCGGGTTCGGCGATGCCAATAGGCTCCACGCTGTCCGGGTTCTGCGGCAGATCGAAACGGTCTGCGTTCATCACCTTGGTCCAGGCACTGACAAAGTCCCGGACGAACTTCTCCTCGTGGCCCACTTCGGCATAGACTTCCGCAACCGCGCGCAGCTGGCTGTTTGCGCCGAAGATCAGGTCAGTGCGGGTCGCCCGCCACTTTTCCTGCTGACCTCCGCGATCGTAGCCGATGAACTCCTCGTCGGCGCTTTCATCGATCACCTTCCAGAAGGTGTCGTTATCCAGCAGGTTGACGAAGAAGTCGTTGGTCAGTTGCCCCTTGCGGGTCGTGAAAACGCCTTCCGGCGCATCCTTGTAGTTGGCACCCAGAACGCGCAGGCCGCCCACCAGCACCGTCATTTCCGGCACGGAAAGCCCCAGAAGCGACGCACGGTCGAGCAGAAGCTCCTCCGTCTTCACGGAGTGCTTGGTCTTCAGGTAATTGCGGAAGCCGTCGGCCACCGGCTCCATCACCGCGAAGCTGTCCGCGTCCGTCCATTCCTCAGTGGCGTCGCCGCGTCCGCTCTTGAACGGCACCTCGATGGAGAACCCGGCGTCCCCGGCGGCCTTTTCGACCGCAGTCGTCCCCGCGAGCACGATCGCATCGGCCATCGAAAGCCCGCCGCGCAGTTCATCGATCTTTGCGAGCGTGCCCGCCAGTTCCTCCGGCTCATTGACGATCCAGTCCCGCTGCGGCGCCAGCCGGATACGCGCACCGTTCGCACCACCACGATGATCGGACCTGCGATAGGTTGAGGCCGAGGCCCACGCCGTCTTCACCAGTTGGCCGACGGTCAGGCCGGCGTCGAGGATCGCCGTCTTGAACGCCGCCACGTCCGCTTGGGAAGCCTGCTGACCCGGCGGCACGGGATCCTGCCAGATCAGCGTTTCCTCCGGCACTTCCGGGCCGAGATACCGGACCTTGGGACCCATGTCGCGGTGAGTCAGCTTGAACCACGCGCGTGCAAAGGCATCCTTGAACGCTTCGTGATCGTTGCGAAACCGTTCCGAGATGGCCCGGAACTCGGGGTCGACCTTCAAGGCCATGTCGGCGGTCGTCATCATCGTCGGTACCCGCAGCGATGCGTCGTGAGCCGCCGGTGCCATGTCCTCGGGCTTCTGGTTGATCGGCTGCCACTGGTGCGCACCGGCCGGGCTGCGGACAAGCTCGTACTCGTAGTCGAACAGGAGGCGAAAATAGTTCTCGGACCACTCCGTCGGCGTGTTCACCCACGCGCCTTCGATGCCGCTGGTGATCGTATGCGCGCCAAAGCCGCTTTCGTGGGCGCTGGCCCATCCCAGCCCCTGCAGAGCGATATCCGCAGCCTCAGGCGCCGCATCCACCAGACTGGGATCACCCGCGCCGTGGGCCTTGCCGAAGGTATGACCGCCTGCGGTGAGCGCGACAGTTTCCTCATGGTTCATCGCCATGCGCTCAAACGTCACCTTGATGTCCCGCGCCGACTGCAGGGGGTCGGGCACGCCGCCCGGGCCTTCGGGATTGACGTAGATGAGGCCCATCTGGATCGCTGCCAGCGGATTCTCGAGCTCAAGTTCCTCCTCGGGAAGGATGCGCGTCTTGTTGTCCGGATGGCCGACGAACTGTTCTTCGCTGCCCCAGTAGATGTCGCGCTCCGGCTCGAAGACATCGCGGCGACCGCCGCCGAAGCCGAACACAGGACCACCCATCGACTCGATCGCGACGTTCCCCGTGAGGATGAACAGGTCGGCCCAGCTGATGTTCTTGCCGTACTTGCGCTTGATCGGCCAGAGGAGGCGACGTGCCTTGTCGAGGTTGCCGTTGTCCGGCCAGGAGTTGAGCGGTGCGAAACGCTGTTGGCCACTGTTGGCTCCGCCGCGCCCGTCTGCCGTGCGATAGGTCCCTGCGGCATGCCAGGCCATCCGGATGAAAAGACCGCCGTAGTTCCCGTAGTCGGCCGGCCACCAAGGCTGGCTGTCCGTCATCAGGGCTTTCAGGTCCGCCTTGAGCGCATCGTAGTCCAGGGCTTTGAACGCTTCGGCATAGTCGAACGTGTCGCCCATGGGGTCAGCCGAAAGGCCGCCCTGGTTGAGGATTTCCAGAGGGAGACTCTCGGGCCACCAATCGCGGTTCGTTCGCCCAAGCAGTGAGCGCACGGTTGTCGGCTTGCCCATGGGGCAGGCCATCTCACCTGTCTTCGCATCCATGTCGCATCTCTCCTATATCCCCGGCTGAAGGGTCACCCATTGCCGTGACGAGGTAAAGGCAAATCTGCGGTCAGGGGGCCCGCCAATCACCTGCATTAAGAGTTTGGCAGCCAGCATTTGGCGGTGCCGGGCACGATCCGAGGCGACCCGACGAGACTCAGCGGCACGCGGTCCAGCTGCCGCCGCGTCGCGCCTGGTCGAGGTGGAGGTGATCGGCGTGTGCCGCATTGTATTCAGGCGAGAGGACCGTCGAGAACGCTGCACACGCACGGTCTCGCACAGTACGCAGGAACAGGCTCTTCCCGTCCGGCTCGTCGGCCGCGGCACCCCAGTCGCGCAGGACGCTGATGCGGGTGCCGTCCGCCAGCACGAACGCCGATATGTCGATCGCATTGCCGGTCGCGTGCTCGCTCCAATTTCCTTCATCGCCCCCGCCGATCCTTCTGCAACTGTACGTGCCCAGCTGCTCGATCCGCACGACGGCCTGGCCCAGAAGCGCCTTCGCGGCCGGCTGAACGCCATTGTTCAGCCACCGCGCGAGGCCAGCGTCGACGGCGCAGGTGGCTTGGGCCCTGCGGGGACTTAGCGCGACGTCGAACCGCGCCGGGGCCCTCAGCACCTTGCGGTCATCTCTCCTGCACTCGCCCGTGCCGACAGGGGCCAGCGCGGTTTCCTCTATCCCGCTTCGCCTGAGAAAGGCCCGGCACTGATCGCGGTCTTCACGCAGAGCAGCCACCTTGCGAGCGGTCATCCAGCCATCCGGCGTACTCAGGGTCAGGGGCGCCCGGGGATCGTGCTCGGGATGGCGGCGCAGCCATTCCCGCGCGCCCAGCACGATGCCCCCCAGCATCAGCGCAACGATCAGCAGACGAAGAAAGATCGCCACTACAGCATAGCCTTACAGAACCACGGCCTGATACCGCCGGATAGCATGTGTCCTAATGCGCGAAGTCGCGCAGAGTTGTCGCCCTTCGCTGTGCAAATCCGCCATAGCCGGACGTGCGGCAACCTTCCGCAACTCCGTCGCGGGTAAAGTGTTACGCCTGTTGTTCCCCATACGAAGTTCGACAATGCCGGAGTGAAAATCTTGTCCGATCAACATCATGACCCGATGAACGAGCGTCATGCACCGCCGGGTGCGCGGAAAAGGTTTCGCAAGTCGGCCTGGATTGCGGCTGGACTGCTCGTCATGTTCCTGGCCGCCATGGCCATTACGTCGACGACCATCGGCATCGTGGACCGGCCCGGTCACGATCCCGGCTCGGTGCAGAAAGCCCCCGGCGACGAGGCCGATCTGCCGCGCGACAGCTCTCCGCAAGGAAGCACGCCCACATCGTGACCGCACGACAGAGCGCGGAAGCGTCCCTGCGATGGGCGTGCCCGCACTCAACGAGTGCAGCATCGTTACCTCGTGCCCGCCACACGATCATCGCCGATCGTGAGAGTTCGCATCGCCCCGACTGCTTCGCGGAAGCGAGCATCGTGACTGACGACGAGCAATGCGCCGTCAAAAGCCTGCAGCGCTGCTTCGAGAACCTCGGTCGATTCGATGTCCATATGGTTGGTAGGTTCGTCGAGGATGAGCAACCAGGGGGACTGCGGTGCAGACAGAACGACCGCCAGTGCCGCCCGCAGCCGCTCGCCGCCTGACAGAGTTCCGACGATCCGCTGGTTGTCACGACTGCGGAAAGCGAAGCGGGCACAGGCGGCATGGGCGGCCTCCTCGTCAAGCAGCGGGTGAAGGCGGCGCAGGTTGCCCAGGATGGTGTCTTGCGGATCAAGCAGGCGAAGATGCTGGTCGAGCATCGCAACGCGCTGGGAAGCTCGCCGCACGGTACCCTTGCTCGGCACGAGTTCGCCCATGGCAAGGCGCAGCAGCGTCGACTTGCCTGCCCCGTTGGGCCCGGTGATCGCGACCCGTTCCGGACCGTGGAGGGCGAACGTCCACGGCCCAAACTGTCGGTCGCCGACTTCGGCCTCCACCTCTTCCAGCGCGAGCACTTCGGTGTGCGGCGGCAGACCGGTAGCCGGCACCTCTATCGTAAGCGGGGTCAGGATCTCAACGCGGGCGCGCGCCAGTTCCAGCGTTCGGGTGGCCTCCTCGACCTGTCGATCGGCCAGCCGCCGGGCCTGTCCGCCGCTGTTCTGGGCCCGCTCCGCCTGCGCACCCAGCAAGATCCTGGGCTCCGATCCCCGCGCTGCGAAAGCCCGTCCCCTGCTGTCACGCCGCTGCTTCGCCTCACGGGAAGCCTGGGCCGCGTCCAGGGTGGAGCGAAGCGCCGCCTGGCTACGCTCCCGCTCCGTTTCCGCGAGCGCGCGCTGAGCCTCACGCGCTGCGGCGAAAGCGGACCAGCCGCCCCCGACAATCCGCACCCCCGTAGAATTGAGTTCGACGATGCGATCCATGTGCTCGAGCAGCGCGCGGTCATGGCTTGCCACCAGCACTCCGCCTCGCCAGCTTTCAATCAACTGCTCGATCGCTTCGCGCCCGATGCTGTCCAGATTGTTCGTCGGTTCGTCGAGCAGCAGGAGGTCAGGTCGTTCGAGAACAAGCCGCGCCAGGCCGATGCGGGTCTGCTCGCCGCCTGAAAGGCTCTCCATCCGCCGGTGCAGATCCAGCCCTGCCAATCCGACGCGGACAAGTCCGCTTTCGATGGCGGCCGGAAGCGTCCAGTCCGCGTCGTCCAGATCGGCGTCCGTGCCGTCTCCGGCCTCTATTCGATTCAGGATGGCAAGTGGATCGGCGACGCCAAGCGCTTCTGCGATCGTGTCCTCGCCCCGCCAACGTTGAAGCAGTCTGCCCGCAGTGCCGGTACGATGCACCGTGCCGGAAAGCGGCTCCGCGTCACCTGCTGCGATCCCCAGCAGGGTCGACTTGCCGGAACCATTGCGCCCGACGAGGCCAACCCGCTCGGCACCGAGCGAGAGGGTCAGATCATGGAAAAGAGGACGGCCGTCAGGCGTGGCGGCCGAAATGCCGGAAAGGGTGAGAAAGCTGGACATGGACACCGTGATGAACCGGGAAGACAAGGTGGGCTGCGCTGGTCTTCGAATGGTACACGGGCTTGCGTCCTTATGCTGGGACTGACTCTATAGGGCTGGAGCAGGCACAGCACCACCCCTGCGCTCCACGTGGCAGGGAGGTCCGTCAACGGCGGTTCAGGAGACTGTCCTTCAACGTCAGCTGCAAGGTTATCGAACGTGGCGGACTGGCGGTTCCAAGAACGTCGCCCTGTACCGTTGTGCTCGTGCCGGTCCCGCTTGCAGTCGCCCCGACCACCGAACCCGCCACTACGTAAAGCTTGTTCGTCAGGTTACGTCCGATCAGCGCCACCTCCCACGGCTTGTCGCTGCCGCCGTTGAGCGTGACCGTTCCGTTCAGGAGCCAATAGGCCTCCTGCCGGTTGAGGGGGTTCGCTTCGGTTTGCGTGATGTAGCTGCTCGAATAGTTCGTATCGACGGCGATGGTTGCGCCCAGCGCATCCGAAAAGCTGTGGTCGTAGGCCACGCCGGCTGTCAGCGTGAATTCGGGCGCGCGGAACAGGCGCTGTCCGGTCTGATCCTGATCCTGATAGGGATTGGCTGCGGTTCCGTACGTGGGTGATGGCAGGCCGGGGTTGCGCGGGTTGAGGTTGCACCCCGCCGCCACGGATTGGCCAGCGTAGCACCCTCCGATGAAGTCGGTATACCGCGACCGGTTGTACGCAGCGGCCGCGTTGATCGACAGGCCCGCTACGGCATCCGGCCGGAAGGTGACACTGGCCTCCACGCCCTTGATCTCGGCACCTCCGGCGTTCTGAGTGAGCTGCGTGAAGGACGCGTTGTCATAGCGGGAGAGCTGAAGGCCTTCGTACTTGTAGTAGTAGCCCACTAGGTCGAACAGGAGCTGGCGGCCGGCAAGATACCCCTTGATGCCACCCTCGCCTCCTCTGGCCGTCATCTGGCCATAGGAAAGATCGACCCGGGGCAACGCCTGGTTCGCCTGTGAGCGGAGGGTTGTGGGGACGGTGTTGAACCCGCCCGAGGTGAAACCCTCGCGATAGGCGGCGTAAAGCGTCAGATCGCTGTTCGGCCGCCAGGTCAGGGTGATCTCGGGCGAAAAATCCTCGTAGTTGCGGCGCGGCTTCAGCACGTCGATCGGGCTGCCGAACGAGGTACCGAAGAGCGTCTTGCGCTCCCACGAATAGCGTCCGCCCGCCGCCAGTTCGAGCGTGTCGATCAGCCTGTAGCGCGCCTGCCCGAACACGGAGTAGGCCGTGGTGTGCACGTCATAGAAGGTGGAGCCTACCAGGAACGGTGTCGCTGCGCCGCCGAAGTCGACACCGAAAGCCTGGCGAATCTTGAAGTGGGCATCCTGGAAAAAGCCGCCGAACAGCACATTGAAAGGGCCATCGAAGTCGGTCGCGACGCGCACCTCCTGGCTCACCGCGTCCGCGACGATATCGTTGGAGGCGCCGAAGTACGGTACGTTGGAGAACGTGAACGGGTCGACCGACTTCTCGCCAAGGCGATAGTATCCCGTCACGGAGGACAGCGTCAGCTCGTCATTGAGATCCTGGTCCGCCGAGAGCGAGGCCAGGAACTGGGTGGACCTGACGAAGGGTACCCCATCCCCGAAGGTCGGGTCGAGGGTAACCATGCGCGCAGGCAGTATGACGCTGTAGAAGTCGCGGTTCAGCTTGCAGTCGATCGCGCCGGACAAGCGGCTGGTGCCACCCGGACAGAACACGATCTGGGAGCCTCCGGTGGGACCGACGCCGTCGCGCGTCCGCCGACCGTATGCGACCTTTCCGGCGATCCGCGTCGCATCATCGGGTGAAGCGAAGGCAAGGGTTCCGCGCACGAAGACATCTTCGGCGTTGTAGCTGTCCGCCGCCGGCCCCGCCGTGACACCCGGCAGGGGCTCGGCGACGTTGCGGAACCAGCCGTCCTCCTTGGAATAGTAGCCCACGACGCGTGCGCCGACCGTTTCGGTAAGAGGGGCTGAAACGGTGCCCTCCACGAAACGCTGGTCGGCGGCGAACTCGTACCCGGTGCGCACCTTCGCTTCGAAGGTTGGCCCGGGGTCCTGCGAAACCAGCGACACGATGCCGCCCGGACTGTTCTTGCCATAGAACAGCGCCTGCGGCCCCTTGAGCACCTCCACGCGTTCCAAATCTATCTGGCCAAGCCGGATGGCGTTGCCGTAGCTGATCGGCACCCCGTCAACGTTCAGGGTGACTGCGGTTTCAGTGGACGGATTCGATATCCCCGAACCAATGCCCCGCAGATTGATGGAGCCACCCACCTGGTTCTGCGATTCCGCGATGACCAGTTGCGGCACCTGCTGGCTGATCGCGGTCAGCGTGACCGTGGCGTAGCGCTGCAACTGCTCCTGCGACAGCGCGGAAACCGCCACCGGCACATCCAGGAGGCGCTCGCTCCTTTTGCGGGCAGTCACGATGATGTCGCCGCGCGCGGCATCGACGGCGCTGCCGCCATCGCCCTGCTGCGCCACGACCGGCGATACCGTCGAGAGGTAGACAAACACCGTAGCGACGCCTGCCGCCGTCCGCCGTCCGCTCATGCACTCACTCCCACAGCGCTCGTCGGGTCCGCCAGCCTGGCTTGATCGGGCGGTTTCCTTCTCCGATGCGTCGTCCCAAAGCGTTCTTCCGGGGTGGTGCGGTGTCAACAGGGACGGTTCGAGCATCGCCGGGCCGTGGTGGAATTGCCAGAAAGGTCAAGACACCTTGCCTTCTCGGACACTTGCGAGGAGCGACCTGGGCGCGGCTCGGCGTAGTCAATCCGGGTGCCCTAACCGAATGGGCCAAGGCAGTTGACAAACAGTCATGGTTGTTTGTTATTTCTCGCCGGACTGTCGAGTCACCATGACGCCGGCAAAGGAGCACAGCGGGAGAGCCTTTCGCGATGAGCAGGATCTATGGCAGGATTTTCCAGATCGCGTACGTCGTGCCTGATCTTGACCAGGCGGTCGCGCACTGGACCGGGACGATGGGCGTCGGTCCCTTCTACGACTTCCCGCTCCCCCTGCATTTCGAGGAACTCTCCGTTGCCGAGAAGCCGGTGGCGCTGAACGAGCCGATCTTTGGCGGCGTATCGATCAGCTACAGCGGCGACACGATGATCGAACTCATCCAGCCTGGCCCTGCCCCCTCGACGTACCGGGACTTCCTTGATGGCGGCAACAGCGGAGTACACCATTACGGTACCTGGATCGATGACTACGAGGGCACGCTGGCCCACGCGCGGGAGAACGACGTCCCCGTCGTGCTGGAAGGTCGCCTGCCACTGTCGCGCTTCGCCTATCTCGATCTCGCGCGTGACGGACTGAGCCCGCTGGTAGAGGTCACCGCGCCCCTGCCGCCGATGGTGGAACTGTTCGCCATGATCAGGCGCGAAGCGGCCCGTTGGGACGGTACCGATCCTCGCCGCACCATCTGATGGACAGCCGCGCCGGAAGCCCTGTGCCGGCGCCGAGCGCGCTCAGGGGCTTCCCTTTCCTCCATGCGCGCCCACGGCTGTCCCGGTGCTGAAGCTCGATTCATCCGAAGCCAGCATGACGAAGAGCGGCGCCAGTTCTGCAGGCTGTCCCGCGCGGCCCAGGGGAGTGTCCTGGCCGAACTCTCCAAGCTTGCCGGGCAACTGCCCGCCCGCCACCTGCAATGGCGTCCAGATCGGCCCGGGCGCCACCATGTTGACGCGGATGCCCTTCTTGGCGAGCTGCTTCGCCAGTCCCTTGGTGAAGATGAGCACCGCTCCCTTCGTGCTGGCGTAATCCAGCAGTTCCTCGCCCGGATCGTAGGAGTTCACGGAACCCGTGTTGATGATCACGGAACCCGCCGGCATCAGCGGAATGGCAGCCTTGCTGATGCGGAACATCGCAAAGATGTTGGTTTCGAACGTCCGCACCATCTGCTCATCCGAGATTTCGCTGATGTCGGCTTTACTCTGCTGGTAGGCGGCGTTGTTGACAAGGATGTCGAGCCCGCCAAGCCCTTCCGCAGCTTGCGCGACGAGCCTCCTGCAGGCATCTTCGGTACGGATGTCGGCGGGAATGGCCACCGCCTTGCGACCAGCCTGCCGTATGAGATCCACCACCTCGCGCGCGTCAGGCTCCTCGGTCGGGTAGTAGTTGATCGCCACATCCGCGCCTTCCCGTGCGAAGGCGATCGCGGCTGCGCGACCGATGCCGCTGTCGGCGCCGGTCAGCAGCGCCTTGCGACCGGCAAGGCGGCCGGAACCCCGATAGCTTGTCTCCCCGTGATCGGGTCGTGGGTTCATCTTGCCGGCAAGAGCGGGCCAGGGCTGCCGCTGCTCGGGAAAAGGCTCCGTGGTGTACTTCGTCCGCGGATCCTTCAGCCCGGCGGGAGCGCTCGTGCCCCCTGCGGCGGGCTGCTGCCCGAATACCGGCGATGCCGCCATGGCAAAGCCGGCCGCCGCACTTCCTCCCAGTACCATGCGCCGGGACGCTCCTTCTTCCGCCATTGCCTGCTCCACCTGCTAGAGAATTGCCGGCAGTAAACGGCCGAGGCGGATGAGTGGCCTTCCTCCACTAACGCAGGTGTGACAATGCTTCCGCTGCGGGGAGCTTTGGGAGGGCGGCGGGGGCGCTGCCGCGGTCACCGGACATGCTCCGACAGGCCCCGTGCGACGCTGCCGCTCGTGATGGGCCTCAGACCGTCAACCCATCGCGCACGATGAGGATGTCCTGCGCGATGGCGGTCAGGAGATCGGACGCGCGGCTCCCCAGCAGCACATGCGCCATGCTGCCCCAGCCGTGCGATCCCACGACCGCGACAGGATTGCGGTACTGCCGGGCGAACTTCTCAACCGCGCCTGCCGGATCGCTTTCCACGCTGTGAGGTGTGATCCGGTCTCGCCAGGGGGCCACCGTGGGCGAGGCGAGGAAACGCTCCATCTCTTCACGCGACCACGCTTCCCCCAGCTCAAGCGAGACATCCGCCTCGAGCCGTCTGGAAAGCGGCCTGCTGAAAGCGTGGACCAGAGTGATGGGCCCGTCGAACAGAACCGCCGCGGTGCCAAGCGCCCGCGCTGACCGTTCAGAGAAGTCGGTTCCGACGATGATGCCGTCGTAAGGCACGCGCGGACGCTCCTTCACCACCAGCACCGGCGCCGTCGCCCGCCGCACGAGATAATCCACCGCCGTCCCCAGAAAGAAGTCCGAGACGTGGTTGTAACGCGCCGCTCCGACGACGACGAACGCCGCCTGCCAGTCCTCGACAACGGTCGCCAGCATCTGGGGCGCCGGTCCCTGCTCGAGCACCACCTCGAACGGGACGGTGAGGTCTTCCACCACCCGGTCGAGCGCCTGGCGCGCCCACTGCATCCGCTGGCGGCCGTCGACGCCGTTCCTTTCTTCCACAGCATGCACAATGACGAGCCGCGCCCCACGCTGCTCGGCCAGCATCACCGCCCGGTCGAACGGGCGGTCGCTGCGCGCGGTCAGGTCGGTGGCGACGACAATGGGTGCGGTCATGTGTCTATCCTTGTTCGGCCCAAGATCAGGAGTGCAGTTCCTCGAACCAGTCGAAATGCTTCATCGCCCATTTCTCCAGTTCAAGCACCACGAAGAGAACCACGCCGAGCGCGACGATGATCGCGCCATCGAGCAACGTGATCGACCGCGTCCCGAAGATGTCGTGCATCACGGGCAGGTAGGTGAAGGCCAACTGCGCGAGCAGCACCCCGCCGATCGCCAGCAGGACCGCCGGCGTGCCGAGAGCACCGCGCCACGTGAGCGATCGCATGTGGAGATAGCGCACGTTGAACAGGTAGGAGGTTTCGGCGATGACCAGCATGTTGACCACCAGTGTGCGGGCGGTCGCGATGTCCTCTCCCCGCGCCTGCGCCACGAAGAAGACCGCCAGCATCAGCACCGTGAACAGAATCGACACGAAGATCACGCGCCACAACAGGAAAGGCGACAGCAACGACGCGTCGGCCCGCCGCGGCGGTCGCTGCATGACCTCGGTTTCGGGCGGCTCGAAGGCGAGCACCAGGCCGAGCGTCACCGTGGTGACAAGGTTGATCCAAAGGATCTGCGTCGCCGTCATCGGCAGGGTGAAGCCCAGGAGGATCGCCAGCACCATCAGCATGGCCTCCCCGCCGTTGGTCGGCAGAGTCCAGGCGATGACCTTGCGCAGGTTGTCGTAGACGGTGCGGCCCTCATGGACGGCCGCGACTATGGAAGCGAAGTTGTCATCCAGCAGCACCATCTGCGAGGCTTCGCGCGCCGCCTCGGTGCCGGCGAGCCCCATCGCGGTGCCCACGTCCGCCTGCTTGAGCGAGGGGGCGTCGTTCACCCCGTCTCCGGTCATCGCCACGATGGCGCCGCGCGCCTGCAGCGCCCGCACGATGCGCAGCTTGTGCTCCGGACTGGCGCGGGCAAAGACGCTGACGCGGCCGACCACATCCTCCAGTTCCGCATCGCTCAGGCGCTCAAGCTCGGCCCCCGTCATCGCCACCGGATCATCCGCAAGATCAAGCTGGCGCGCGATCGCGCGCGCCGTCTCCACGTGATCGCCGGTGATCATCTTCACCGCAATGCCGGCGCTGCGGCACTCGGCTATGGCCTGACGCGCTTCCTCGCGCGGCGGGTCAATGAAGCCCATCAGGCCCAGCATCGTCAGCCCTTCGATATCCTGCGCATGCAGACGCTCCCTCGGTTTGGGCAGGCGGACCATGCCGAAGCCGAGCAGGCGCTCGCCCAGACGCGCCGCCTTGGCTGACAGGTTGTCCCAGCGGACCGGATCGGCCTGCGGTTCGGCGAGTGCCAGCACCGCCTCCGGCGCCCCCTTCACAAAGACGACATGCTCCCCGCCTGGCCCCCGATGCAGCGTCGCCATGTAGCGGTAAGCCGCATCGAACGGAATCTCGTCCACCCGCGGCCACTCGCCCGCGAGATGGACAGGGTCCAGCCCCGCCTTCATCCCCAGCGCCAGAAGCGCGCCTTCCATAGGGTCTCCGGCAACCGTCCATTCGCCCTTAGTCTCGGACAGGCGGGCATCGTTGCACAGCATCCCGCAGCGCAGGATCGCAGCGGCATCGGCAAGCGCGGCAGCATCGTCGCGGCCACCCTCCTCCGTGATCGCACCCTGCGGCGCGTAGCCCGAGCCGGCGACGTCAAGCGCACAACTTGCCGTGAAGACGTGCCTCACAGTCATCTCGTTGCGGGTGAGCGTGCCGGTCTTGTCGGTGCAGATGACCGAAGTGGCCCCCAATGTCTCCACCGCCGGAAGCTTGCGGATCACCGCATTGCGCGCCGCCATCCGCCGGACACCGATGGCAAGGGTGATGGTGATGACCGCAGGCAGACCCTCCGGGATCGCCGCCGCCGCCACCGCGACGACGGATATCAGCGCATCATCCCACACGAACCCCCGGATCAGCACGGCGAACGCAAAGAGCAGGATCGAAGCACCCAGGATCGTGAAGGTCAGCTGGTGCGAGAAGCGGTTGATTTGCCGGATCAGCGGTGTGACGAGCACCGGCACCGCCTGCAGCATTCCGCTGATACGGCCGATCTCGGTCGCCGTACCCGTGGCGATCACGACGCCCGTGGCCTGTCCCTTGGCGACCAGCGTGCCCGAGAACGCCAGCGACGTGCGGTCACCCAGCGGCGCGTCAGGGGCGACCGCGTCCTCCTGCTTTTCCGCGGCAATGGATTCGCCGGTAAGCGCGGCCTCCTCGATCGCGAGGCCTCGCGCCCTCAGCAACCGCAGGTCGGCGGGCACACGGTCACCCGGCTCCAGCAGGACCACATCGCCGGGGACCAGGTCGACCACGTCGATCGATTGCCGGCGCCCTTCGCGCTGCACCACCGCGCGCGGCGAGATCAGCGACCCCATGCCGTTCAGCGATTCTTCCGCCTTGCCCTCCTGCACGAAGCCGACGATTGCGTTGACGATCACCACGGCCAGAATCACTACGGCATCGATCGGATGGGCCAGTGCGAGCGCAGCGATGGCAGCAGCCAGTAGGAAGTAGATCAGCGGATTGTGGAACTGCGCCAGGAAGCGCCGCAGAGGATGGACGCGTGCCTCCTGCGGCAGTGCATTCGGCCCGTACCGTTCGCGCCTGCGGGCCGCCTCGGCCTCGGAAAGTCCGGCCGGGGTGACGTCCAGCCTCGCAAGAGCCTCGGTGGGAGAGACCGCGTGCCACGGCGCGTCCCCGGAAGCTTCAGACGATAATGATGGGGGAAGATCGGCTGGTCTGTTCATGCTGCCCCTCTTTGCCCTACATCGTCAGAGCGACCCGACCCTCGATCCTGCCGTCCCGCAGGTCGTCGAGCACATCGTTGACCTCCTCGAGCGGGCGTGCCGCGACTTGCGCCTTGACCTTCCCCTGGGCCGCAAAGGCGATCGCTTCGCTGAGATCGCGGCGCGTGCCGACGATCGAGCCGCGGATGGTGATCCGCTTCAGCACCACGTCGAAGATGGGCGCGGGGAAGTCTCCCGGCGGCAGACCGACCAGGCTGACCGTGGCGCGGCGGCGCGCGCAGGCGATGGCCTGTCCGAACGCAGCCGGAGATACCGCCGTGACCAGCACGCCATGGGCGCCGCCACCCGTCTCGCGCTGAATCGTCTGAACGAGGTCGGGGTCCGTGGCATCAAGCGCAATCTCGGCGCCAAGTGACTTCGCCAGTTCCAGCTTCGGCGCGCCGATGTCGATACCGATCACCTGCAGTCCCATGGCCTTGGCGTACTGGACTGCGACATGGCCGAGCCCGCCGACCCCGGAGATCACCACCCATTCGCCTGCGCGCGCCTCAGTCTCCTTCAGGCCCTTGTAGACGGTGACCCCCGCGCACAGGATCGGTGCCATCGAGACAAAATCGGTCTGCGCCGGAAGATGGCCGACGAACGGCGCGCTGGCGATGACATATTCCGCGTAGCCGCCGTTGACGCTGTAGCCGGTGTTCGCCTGTTTCTCGCACAGCGTCTCCCACCCGCTCTCGCAGTATTCGCAGGCGCGGCAGGCATGATGTAGCCATGGTACGCCAACCGCGTCGCCCTCCTTCAGCCCTTCCACATCCGGCCCTATGGCGACGACGTGGCCCACGCCCTCGTGTCCCGGAATCAGCGGCAGGGCCGGCTTGACCGGCCAGTCGCCGTCGATCGCGTGAAGGTCGGTGTGGCAGACGCCGCTTGCGACGATCTTGACCAGCACTTCGCCCGGGCCCGGGACCGGTATCGGCGCCTCTTCTATCGAAAGAGGGGCTTTGAACTGCCGCGCGATGGCGACCCTCATGGTCTGCATGATCCGCTCCTTCGAGTAGGAATGTCCGAATAGTGATGCATGAACCGCCAAAGGAACCTTGCGGCTCGCGACTACGGGAGACTACGCAGCTGTTGGAGGCTTGTCGCCCTAGTAATGGCCCTGAAACGCCGTTTGTTTGGGAGGGGCAGTAGACGGGAGGATCTCAGGCGAGACTCATTGGATACTCGACATACACATAGCGGCAACTGAGTGCCCCCCGCCGCACACGGGCAGGAGCACGGCGTGCCGTGTGCATGCTGCCGAGACGGATGCAATTTCGAACGAACAGTCTTGCGGATGCACTGTGATTGCAACACACAGGGTGCATGAAAAAGCCGCTGTTCGCTCTTCTCCTCATCGCAGCCGCGCCGGTATCTGCCTCTGCACCGGACCCTGCTTCGCTTCGCAGCACCATCGAGAAGCTCGTCAGCTTCGGGACACGCCATACCCTGTCGACAACGACGCACCCGACACGCGGGATCGGGGCGGCGCGGCGATGGGTTTCAAGCCGCTTTGAGCAGATCGGCCGCGATTGTGAAGGCTGTCTTGCGGTCGAGACGATCGGCACCTTCACGTCGGGGCCAAGAGCGCCCGAGGGCGTTCGCGTCGAGGATGTGATCGCCATACAAAAAGGCAGCGGCGATCCGGATCGTGTCGTCATCGTCCAGGCCCATCTCGACAGCCGGGTCAACGACGTGATGGACGCGACCACGAACGCACCGGGCGCGAACGATGACGGTTCCGGAGTGGCGCTCGTGATGGAAGCCGCCCGGTTGCTCTCGCGCGAGAAGTTCCCGGCGACGATCGTGTACGCGGTGCTCTCGGGCGAAGAGCAGGGCCTGTGGGGCGGCAAGCTCCTCGCGGACACCGCCAAGGCAAGGGGCTGGAAAGTCGCGGCCGTGCTGAACAACGACATCGTAGGCAACACACACGGCATCGGCGGCCAGCACGTCGACGATCGAGTCCGCGTGTTCAGTGAAGGCATAGAAACCGCCGCCGATGCCGCAGGCATCAAGCAGCAGCGGGCGATCGGCGGCGAAGATGACTCGCCTTCCCGCGCTTTGGCAAAGGCCATCGTCCGCATCGCCGGCGCGAACAAGGGCATCGGGCTTGATGTGGTCGCGGTGCGGCGTCCCGACCGGTTCCAGCGCGGCGGGGATCACACCCCCTTCCTCGAAGCAGGCTTCCCCGCTGTTCGTTTCAGCGAGGCGACGGAAAACTATGATCGCCAACACCAGACAGTCCGGACCGAGAACGGCCGCCAGTACGGTGACACCATCGACTTCGTGGATTTCCCCTATCTGTCCCGCGTGACCACCCTCAATGTCGCGGTGCTTCGCGAACTGGCAAGCGCACCAGCAGCACCGGTCGGTGTATCGATCGCCGGCGCTCTCAGCGACGATACGCGTGTCACCTGGCAACCGGTGCCGGAAGCCGCCGCCTATCGCGTCCGTTGGCGGCGCGCCGATGGTATCGCTTGGACCGATCACCGCGACGTCCCCGCCGCCAGCGCGTCGCTGGATCTCAGTCACGTGAACATCGACGATCATGTGTTCGGTGTGTCTGCTCTGGCAGCCACAGGTGCGGAAAGCCTGGTCACCTTCGCCGGCGTACCCCCGCGCCCGACCCCGGGGAGCAGCAAATAGCTTCCCCGCCCAATCTTGGATCTGCTGAACCCTGCGGGGGAAAGGGTGCCGTGGAAGGGTCGCTTAACGGCGCGTGGGGTATGTGCGCTTGAAGACGTAACAGTCGCGCCAAACCCGCCGTCGCTGTGTTACCTCCTTACGTGATCCAGCTGATATCTCCCCTGCTGCCGGTTTGATGCACCGCGATCGGTTTGTTCATCGACTGGAGAGCGTTGCTATACCGAAGAATGTTCAGGCCGGAGTTCGGGCTTGTCACTGCGTTCAACGCCGGACATTGGTCGGTAGCGCGACGATGCTAATCTGGGCGGGTTTAAGAGAGGCTTACAGTTCTTCGAGGCGCCTAATTGGAAAGATGCACGAATAGCTGCCTTAGGATCTTCTGATGGCTGTGGGCTTTGGTGAGTATGGTTGCGGGGGAGGGATTAAACCGGGACCGATACTCGAGTTCGTCTCCAATGTCGGCAGCGGTGTTTGCGGGGAACTACAACTGCCGACGTCGCCATTCTCTAGAAGTCGCAATCTGAATAAATTGTAGAAGTCCGCTTAACCGTCCTTGTTTGTGCCTCGCAACCGGAGTGGGCCATGGCGCTAGGGTGAACGGCTGGAGGATGCCGGCGCTGCTGCCTTAAAATATGCGGGGCACAGCGTTCAAAATTCGATCCGCTTTGCAACGCGACATCGATCACTACAGCGCAGCCCTTCACGATTAAGGTCCTGTACAGCGGCAAGGGGCTGGCCAACGCCGACGTGAGGTTGTTCCAGGAAGCCGGGTTCTATGATGGAAAGAAAGTGGCGGCCGACCTCCACACCAATGCGTCGGGCAAGTTCACCGTTACCTCGCCGGATGCCGGTCGCTATCTTCTGCTCGTGCGCCACCGCGACATGGCACCCTCGGGCGCCGCAGCCCACTACTATAGCTATTCCTTCACGCTCGCAGCGATGTAGCTGGCCAATGTTTCCAGCGTTAATTATGTGTCCGCATCGGCTCGTGAAAGACGCTCTCGCCAAAGCGAATTTTCATCCGACGTGCGACCGAACCTGAATATCTGCGCTGCCGCCAAGTAGTCGGACTGTGATAAAGGCCAATTGCCGCCCAGTAATCTTTCGCCGCTCGTAGGCCGGAGAGAAAGATCCATCGCGCAGCTTCGGCGTTGAAGCAGGGATCGAAGCGCAGCCAATGTCGTACCTGCAATTCGGAGTGCCCGACTTGCGCGGCGATGCGCGGCACCCACCAGCTGTTGATCTGCAAGGGGCCAAGATCATGCGAGCCATTGCTATTGCGGACTTCAGCTCCGATCCAGCCTGCTTCCTGGTCTCGCAGGCCCCAAAGCGTCTTCTCCAGCCACGCATGACCCATCGACGCGTGACGGATGCAGGTAGCTATACGCTGTTCCTCCTGCACTTTTTCGGGCGCGGCCATGGCCCGTTCCGGCGATGCTGCCAGCAAGGCAGTGACTGCCCATGTCGTGCTCGAGAGAAGGCGCCACATCACCGTGCCCGCCACGGCGTGGCTCGATGAGATTTCGCGGGAAGCACGGCACGGCCTGGTACTTCAGCCACTGCTATCGGGCCGCCTGTCACCAGGGCAAGCAGCCTCCGCCCGGATAGGATCTCGACGTGGCTGCTGTTACCGATGGATTCTCGGCTCTGCGGCCCTGTTCGGCCGGTATGGATGAAAAGGCCGCGACAGTTGCTGGCCCGGCACAGCGCATTGAAGGCGCTGACATGTTCGGGCCGGATGGCCGTTGCATAGCGCTTGGCCTGGATGAGCCACAGAGCGCCGTCGATCATCACCTTTCCATCAATGCCGCCATCGCCAGTGTAGCGATGGTTTCTGATGACCCTGAAACCACGACGCTCCAAACTTTCGAGCAGCAATTCCTCAAAGGCGAGCGGATCCATGCTTCTTAGCCGGGCGTAGAGGAGCTGGGGCGGTTGCAGGCGATCACGGCGGCGCAGTTGCTGCACCATGAACCTTGCCTGCCTGCGACGCCAGCGATGCCGCAAGGGCACGTGAAAGCGGTGCAGGACAAGGGCCAGGAGCATCAACGCGACAGCGAGCAGGATGAGGAGCATGGGACGAGCCTCTATCGTTCGGGACCGTGGGAGGGTTCGGGTTGAGGTGCGGGGGATGGCGACTGCCGTTCAGCATGCGTCGCCGGGGGCTCGATCCGGGTGCGAGCACGATCGAGAATACCCTCGAGAAACCGGTAGAGGACCTGCGCGACGCTTCGGGCGCCTTCCGCGATATACTCTGCTGTCCCTTGCGGTCCGCGATCCCGGCGAGACAATTGCCTTTCAAGGGCGCGATCTCCACGCGACGCCCGGTCCTTTTCCTGTTCGGCCTTCAGCGTTGCCAGGCGCGCGCGCTGCCGGTTCGTGAACGGGCCGACGCGGTCCTGGTCCATGCGTCCAAGGCCCTCGGTGGAGGAGGTCTTCTCACCCGACTGTCGCTCCAGCTTGGCGACAAGTTCCTTGACGTTGTTCGTCCAGAGCCTGACGCCGTACTTGGCGCGCGTAATGGCAGTGTAGAAGTTCTGGGCACTAACCAGCGGCGAGTCCACGGGCGCCAGCAGGAAGACCCGCGGATAGGTCTTCGACTGGGAGGAATATACCGTCTCGGCATAGCCATGGTCCCAGGTCTTGTGCTCTGTCAGGTTGACCTGCTGTACACGGCCGTCCCGGTCCCATCGTATGGTGGCGAGGTCGCCGTCCAGCTTTTCGACCGTGCCGCGCTCGGCGTTGCGCAGATCGAGATCGCGATTGACCAGTCGCCACTGGATACGATCCCCCTCGGCCAGATCACGCTCTTCGGGGTTGAAGACATTGATGTGCCGGGCCCGTGTCGTCTGCGGATCCCAGCGGATGATGCGACCCTGTTCATCGACAAGGCGCACGACCTGCCGGCCGTTGGGCTCCCGTCCGAGCCCTACGACGCGATAGTCCGTGTGCCGGGCAACGCCGAGACCAGCGATGTCGCGGTCGAAGCGCACCACCTGCCCTGCTCCGTAGAAGCGGCCCATATGTTTTTCGATATCGGTGAAGCCTGCCGGGGCAAGGATCGAGAGCCTGCTGTCTTCGGCTGCCAACCCATTCTCGTTCCTGAGCGCTTCGCGGATCTTGCTGTTGACGATGAGGCGCGTGGCGTTGTCGAGCACGAGGATGTTGGTGCCCGCACGGGAGTCGGGCTTGAGCCTCACCCAGGCGTTGACCACCATCGCGGCCATGGCCTCATTGTCGGTGACGGTCGTCACGCTGTCGAGATTCTTGAGCGACTGCTCGAAATTGCCGGCCCTCGCCTGAGCGACCGCTTCTTTGATCGTACGGGTTTCCTGGCGAACCGCCTCGGTCAGTTCCACCACCGGCAATCCCAGCCGGCGCATCAGCCAGAAGGGCTTGCCTTGTTCGATGGCGCCGGTCTGCTTCTCGTCACCAAGGAACAGGAGCCTTGCTCCGGTTATCCGGCTGATCTCGAGCAGCCTTCTAGCCTGACGGTTGCCAAGCTGACCGGCCTCGTCGAGCACGAGCACATGGCGATCCGTTATGCCATGGCCGCCACGCGCTACAAAGCTGGCGACCGTGTGCGCCTCGATACTGGCCTTTTGCCCCAGTTCCGCAGCCGCCGATGATGTGGGCGCCAATGCTATCAGCGTCGTTCCTGGTTCCGCCGCTTCGCCCAATACCCGCACCAGTGTCGATTTGCCCGAACCGGCAACGCCGTGGATTCCGGTGACGCGATCCCGTGACATAGCGGTCTCGACCAGGGCCCGCTGCTGCTCCGCATTGAGTGTCGTCTTTTCCAGCACGGCCAAGAGCCGGTCGCCCGACGCGATCGGCCGGGCGTCGTCGAGGCCAAGTGCAATATGTTGGGTAAGCGCCAGTTCCAGCCGCCATGACTTGCGGGTGGTGCGTCCATGCGTGAGTACCCTGTCGCCCGTTTGCTCGTGGGTCGGCAGCAGTTTTCGCATGAGTTCATGCATCGCGACCCGAGGACGCAGATCCTCCAGCCGCATTTCCCCGACATGGGCTGCGAGCCCCGTGCGCAGGATATCGCCGAGATTGTTGACGGCTTCGGCGGTTTCGAGTTGCCGCAGGCCGAAAAGGGCAGCGCGTGAAGCCGTGCGTTCGGTAGGGGGAGAATGTTGCCCCTCCCGTTCGCGTGCAACGGCAGCGATTTTATCAAGCGTGTCGAGTTGGTCGCCAGTCCGTTCATGCCATTGTACAGTAAGTTCTTGCGCGCCGATCTTCACCTTGGCCTTGCGGGTGGCATAGAAGGAGGCGCGCTGGGCCTTTTGGCCGACCAGGCCATGTTCCCGGGCATGCTCCTCGATCGCCTCTGCGCGCTGCGAGAAGCGCTCGATGAGCTCCTTGGGCACGCCCCGTATCTCGAATAAGCCAGTGCGAGGATCGAACTCGACCTCATAACCAGCCTCGCGGAGGCTGAAGGCGAGCGCATTGCGATAGATCTGCCCGGCGACGCGCTGCTCACCATACATGACGCGACTTTCCAGGCTCGCCATCGGGTCGCCATCCTGGCGATTGGTCATGTTGAGAACGACCAGATGGGTATGGAGGTGCGGGTCGAGTTCCCGGCTGCCATGCTCGGTGAAGCGCGTGACGAGAATGCGCCCCGTGGTCTCATGAACGATCTTGCCTTCCTCGCGGCGGCGAAGTTGTGCCTGTTCCTCCAGATAGGTGATGGCAGCTGTGACAGCATGTTCATGCGCGGCGAGCACTCGCTCATCCCCTGCCACCAGCGCCATGATGGATACGGATTTCGGGGCATTGACGGCAAAGTCCCAGCCGGGATGATGCTGAATTTGCCCGTCAGTGCGGTGTCGCCCCAGTTGCTGATCGCCGACTTTGCCGGCAAGCAGGTCACGAAACTGCCTGGCGTCGACGGGACCGGAAAGGCCGAGGTCGGCAGCAAGTTTGCCACCCCATTCGGACGGCTCGTTGCCGCCCTTGGTATAATAGTCGCCAACCGTATAATATCGGGCGATATTGGCGGGCTTGCCGTGGAGACGTTGCGGCTGGATCATGCCGGTCGCGACGGTTCGCGCGGACCATCGTCCCGCTCATGTTGCACCAGGTCGGAGCGGATTTCGCCCTGCTTGCCCGCCAGGATCGTCCAGGCGAGCCGGGGCGGAACCGGAAGGTCAGCGTCCTCCTCGTTCAACAGGATGTCTTCAACCCGCTGCGCATCGACGTGCGGCTCAGGCGGCTGGAACAGGTCCCGTTGCTGCGGCGGAGATTGCGGCGGTTGTTCACCGCTCGGCGGCTCGTCTGGGGAACTGGCCGGCGGTTTCGCGGGCGGCGGCGGTGTTTGCGCCGCTTCCCGCTCGATCACCTCTCGGACGCGCGCTTCGGCGTGAGCGATCCGGACGAGCTTCTTCGCCTTATCGATCTGAATGGGGGACTCCGTACGCTCGAGAAAGGCGGGGCCGAGTGAAGGAATTTCGTTGAAACGGCTGTCGAAGCGGACAACCGGCAGATTGCGGCCGAAGCGCAGAAATCCGACCAGGTTGGGCAGGTTGGTGACTTCGGTCGGCATCACCAGCGGCCGCGTCACCTGCATCCGCGAGAGGTTGACGCCATCACGCATGTCGTTGACGCCATAGGACATGCCCTCATTGGCCTCGACCTGCTCGACCTGACCCAGATTCTCCGACACATGTTTGGCCGTCGCGGTATCGTTGGCCCGTAACGCTACCCATGTGGAACAGTAGCCGGTGATGGCAGCGGCATCCTGAATGCCGTAAGTGGCTTCAAGCTGGGGATAGGACTGGAACCCCAATATGCCGCAGCCGCCATATTTGCGGGCCCGGGCAAGGAAGTCGGACAGTGACGGCAGCTTCTGGAGCGTCGGCAGCTCGTCGATCACGCAATAGAGGCGGCGATCGCGGTCGGGCGTGAGGCTCATGATCGCGCTGATCGCGATATCGAGCCAGACGGTGATCAGGGGCCGCAACGACGGCAACTGATCTGCCTTGACGGTGATGAAGAGCCAGCTCCCTTCCTGCCCCTTCTCCACCCAGTCGCGGATCGAAAAGCCATCTTCGGTATCGTCGAGATACCCGAAGCTGCGCATGACCGACGCGAGTTCCGCTTGAATGCCTGCCGACGTCCTTTCACCTTCGGTGCTGATAAAGGCTGCTGCATCCGTCCCGGACACGAAAGCGGCGAGATCCTTGAGTTTGGAGCGTAGCAGCCGGTCGAGCAGCACCGAGACATAGGTGTGCTTCTGCCGCGCGACCTTGCGCATGACCGCGACTAGGGTGCCTCGCGCGGCCTTGGCCCAGAATGGATCGCCATGCTTGTCGGGGATCGTCGACTCGGCGATCTGATCATAATGATAGTCGCGCGGCACATCGACCCAGGGCGACCAGCGCGCCGTGCGCTGGTCGAGCGGATTGAGCAGCATGTCCGTGCCTTGGCGATAGAATTTCTCGACGAAAGTACCCGCCGTGTCATAGACGATCGCTCGCCTTCCCGACTTGCGAATGCCATCGAGCATGCCGTTGATGAGGTTGGTCTTGCCTGTCCCCGGCGCCCCGCACAGAAGGATATGTTCGGGTTCGAAGGCTTCCGGGACCGGGACATTGCCTACGATCAACGGTCCCTTGCCTTGCCGCCAGAGTGCGCGCTTCACTTGCCTGATGGTACCGAAGCGGGCGCCGCGCAGATATTCGTTGGAGCCAAGGCCCCTGCCCGTCCGCGTGAAGTAGTACCAGGCCCATCCGAGCATGGCGAGGGTGAAGAGCCCGGATAGAAGAGCGCCGTGCAGAAGATAGATCTCGAACTGGTGCAGCGTCTTCTTTGCCAGGGTCGAAGCGGCCAACCAGTCCGCGGACGTCCAGTAGGATTGGCCTGTCGGCGTGCGAAACTGGACCGGATCGTTGGGGCCGCCCGCTGCGTCGACCTTGATCATCGCCTCCGCGAGCTTGACCAGCACGAAGCGCTCATATTCCGTCGATTTTTCGAAGGCATACCAAAGCGTGCCGATGATCCAGATGATCAACCCGGCCAGCATGGTCTGGTAGAAGACCTGAGTGGTCATGCGGACATTGTGGACGATCGCTTGCCCGCCCCGCGTCCACGATCCCAGCGTATCGTTCCGGAAAATGCTCATGGGCGATCCGCCTCCCCGAGGAGGCCGCGCTCCAGAAGTATGGATCGCGCCTGGGCCATGCCTTGTTCGAGGGCCTTCGGCGACTGCTGGCCCACGGAGGTCGCCAGGATCGAGAGTATCTGGATGGAGGTGGCGAGGATTTCATCTTGCGAGGAGAAGACGTAGCGCTTGCGCTCGTCGACCGCCTGTTCCAGCGCCTGACGGATAAATCCTGACAGAGAGAGGTTCGCGCCACGCGCGCGTCGCATCAATGTTGAGTGCAGCGACTCGTCGAGGCGAAAGTTAACCTTGGGCACGCGATAAATCTCCCAACGGGAAACCTTCGCAGATGTCATGAAGCCCTGATGATTTATCAAAACGTTCGCTCAGGCGCAACCGTCCCAGTATCCATTACTCATAATCATGTGGTTATTCGTTGATTAGGGTGGGTCGTGTCCCGCGAGGTTCCCTAATCGCCACTGTCAACAGCTGATCTCTTATGCGGTTCGTCACGCGCGTGGTGGGCTCCAGGGTTCTCTCCGCGGTCGTCGCGCTGGACGCCGCATGTTAGCGTTCAAAGTAGGGTGAATCTAAGTGGTGTGCGCGGTCCGTGCCGCACTCGCGGGAACGATTTCACCCTCGCTAAGCGTCCCAGGAGGACGCGTTCTGTCGCGCTTGAGTTCAGCGTATTGTTTCGGATTTAGGTCAGGCCATAGCGGCCTCCCGGAAGGCCGTATTGGTACACCACATTGCGTGCAATGTTACCGCCAGCTTCCTGGCCAGCGCGACTTTCGCTTTGCGAGGCCCGGTTCGGCCGGCGATCGCCTGTGCCCACTCACGCAGGCGAGGGCCGCCAAGCTTTCGAGACAAGATCGCATTCGCCGCTTCGTACAGGCATTTCCGAGCGAACCTGTCACCGCTTTTCGAGATGCGCCCGTTCCGGCTGATTTCGCCAGATTCGTAGCGCCTTGGCGTCAGACCGAGATAAGCGCCCGCGCTGGAAGATCGGTTGAAGCGTTCGGCGTCGTCGAACGCTGCAGTTACCGCCATCGCGGTGATCGGTCCGACTCCCGGTGCTGTCATCAAAAGACGTACCGTACCATGCTGTTTGGCTACGGCCTGAATTTTGCCATCGAGAGCGGCAATGTCCTCCACGTTCGACTCCGGCCGAGCGCCGAAGCGGCAATGTCCTCCTACCGCAACGAAGCGGAGGTCGAGTGTGGCGATTACGTTAAGTGGTGTAGGAAGGTTTCCCTGAGAGGGTGGCCACCGTCGATCTTCTGGTAGGGTTCGGATGCGAACTCGAACCTGGAGAAGACGATGACCGATGACAGAATGGCCCTTGTCGAGCTGATTGAGCAAGGGGCTGATAGCGATTTGGTGGGTGAGATGCTGGCATTCGCCGCAGAGCGCATGATGGATCTGGAGATCGAGGCTAAGACGGGCGTGCCTTGCGGATCACGCAGCCCGGAACGGCTGAACCACCGCAACGGCTACCGCGAGCGCGGTTGGGATACGCGAGCTGGCCGGATTGATCTGGCGATCCCGAAGCTTCGAAAAGGCAGTTACTTCCCAAGCCTCCTGGAGCCACGCCGCACCGCCGAGAAGGCCTTGGCGGCAGTTGCCGCGCGACAAACAGGATGAGAGGCCTCTCATCCAGATCGTCGCGCTATAGGGTACGACGACATCCGTTGGCAAGAAAACCGTAATGACGGATGCGATGGAAGCGGTCGGGCAGAGTGTGGAGCAGGAACCGGCGGATAAACTCGTCTGCGGTCAAAGCCATATGCTTTTGGGCATTGCCATGCCGATAGTCGCGCCAACGGAAGGTGACGGTAGCATCGACCATGCTGACGAGACGGCTGTTCGCGATAGCGACACGGTGGGTGTAGCCGGAACGGTCGCATCTCGAAACGCGGAGATAGGTTCACGCGGAAATGCCTATTTGAGGCGGCGAACGCGATCGTCTGTCGGGACCTTGGTGGCCCACGCTTACGCAACTGGTCCAAAGCTATCGCCGAAAGGACAGGAACCCGAAAAGCCAAGGTGGCTCTGGCGCGGAAACTTGCTGTAACATTGCATGCGATGTGGCGCACTAACACGCCCTTCCGGGAGCCAGCGATGGCATAGATCGCAACCGAAACGACACTGATCATCAGCACAACGGAATGCGTCCAGCCGGGACGCGCGGCGAGGGTGAGATCGCTCCCGGGTTAGCGGCAATGACCGCGCACACCACTTCGATCCCCCGAACTGGAACGCAAACATGCGGCACCCGACGCGGTGACCGCGGAGAGAACCCAAGAGCCCGGCACGCAGGATGGATCGCTGAGAAATCAACACTTGACCTTGGCGATTAGAGAACCCCTCGGGACACGATTTCCGCTCGCAATGGCGGCGAGGGTTTGTAGCGCTGCGCATGGTAGGAAGCGGCGGCGTTGGACGACGGTTGATCAGACTGTGATGCGCGGGTTGGATACCGCAAGACCGCGTATTCGTCTCGGGCCTGCCTCTGTCTCAAGTCGGGCGTCGGTTTTGACCGGCCACAGAATCACATCGAGGAATGCCCTACCGTGCCGCCGCTTCCATTGATGAGCAGCGCAGAGTGTGTGTTAGGTCGTGAACCCATAAACGCGATTCAGGCTGGGATGTAGAAGCCCCATACACCGTTGGAGAGTTCGCCAGCCGCGAAGCGGATTAGGCTATCTGTAGGCCCGACCTCGTAAATATCGAACCGATGGCGCTGATGCTGGTAGCTTGGATGAGGGAGTTGAATGGCTTCTTCCCCAGTGCGTCGCCAATTTTGCTGCCAGACTGCAATGCCGCTGATTTTCACACCGTCGCCCTCAAAGCCAACGTGAACATCTCGCCACTCGCTCATTTCAACACTGCCTTTGACCTGGATACACGCCGGATAGCACATAATGGGTTTTGTCTCGCTTCGACTTGTGATTCAGCGGCGGCATGAGCCGATATGACCTAACCGATTTTGAGTGGCGCGTGATCGAGCCGCTGCTGCCCAACAAGCCCAGAGGCGTTCCGCGTGTTGACGACCGACGCGTCCTGAACGGCATTTTCTGGGTGCTGCGATCCGGTGCTCCGTGGCGCGATCTTCCCGAGCGCTATGGGCGGCGCACCATCTGCTATAACCGCTTCGTGCGATGGCGAAAGGCTGGCGTCTGGGACCGGATGATGGATGCCATCACCGCTGCGCACGACAGCACCTCTGTTCGGGCCCACCAGCAGGCCGCGACGGCAAAAAGGGGGATCGAGATCATTGCCTCGGTCGCTCCCGAGGCGGGCTTACGACCAAAATCCACGCGGTCGTCGATGCGCAAGGGCTCCCGATCCGGCTTGGCCTAACGGCGGGACAGGCGCATGACGGGCAGGTCGCGGACACGCTGCTCGACCATCTCGGGCCGCGCACCATCGTGCTCGCTGATAAAGCCTACGATGCCGACCGCATTCGCGCACTGATCGAAGAGCAAGGAGCTACGCCTAATATTCCGGCCAAATCCAATCGAAAATGGAAACCCTGCTTCAGCAAGCGCCTCTACCGCGAGCGCAACCTGATCGAACGGTTCTTCTCGAAGCTGAAGCACTTCCGTCGCGTCGCAACCCGCTATGATAAACTCGCCGACAACTTCCTCGCCATGGTGCAACTCGCTTCAATGCGCCTCTGGCTCCGTGCTTATGAGTCATCGTGTAATTGCGGCTGCTTCCTCGGACCCCGGTGGAGGCGCACACTTCTGGTTGTCGAATCCTGAAGGAAGGAAGCAGCCATGAAGCACTATGCCGGATTGGACCTGTCGATGGAAACCACGCAGGTCTGCATCGTTGATGAAAATGGTCGGAAGCTCGTGTCGGAGAAGGTCGAGAGTTCGCCAGAGGCCCTGGCTGAGATGCTCGAACGCAATGGCCCGATCGAACGCGCGGTGATCGAGACCGGCCGCATGTCGCCGGCGATCTGCCTTGGACTGCGCGAACTCGGCGTCCTGGTGGTGTGCATCGACGCCCGGCAGGCGCACCAGAGCCTGAAGGCAATGAAGGCGAACAAGACCGACCCGCACGATGCCGCCGGGCTCGCGCAACTGGCTCGAACGGGGTTCTACAAGGAGGTGCACGTCAAATCTCCTGCAGCGCATGGCGTCCGCAGTGTGATTTCCGCGCGTGGCCACCTGGTCGAGGCCCGTGTCCGTCTCGATAACATGATCCGCGGTCTTTGCGCCACGTTCGGCTATCCCCCCGGCGCTGGCCAGGGAAAGGCATTCCTCCAACGGATCAAGCAGGCCGCGCATATCCCCGGCCTTGGCGATGCCATCGCCTCTTTGCTGTCGGTGCGCGCCGAACTGGTCGAGCAGATCAAGGAAATGGACCGTCGCCTGCGTGTTATCGCCAGCCAGTCACAGGCCTGCGAGATCCTCATGACTATCCCCGGCGTCGGCGTGCAGACATCCGCCGCATTCGCGGCCGCGGTGGATGAAGCGGGTCGCTTCCGACAATCGCGCAATGCCGGCGCCTACTTCGGCCTGGTGCCCAGACGCCACCAATCGGGAGAACTCGACTGGACAGGCCGGATCACCAAGCAAGGCGACGGGACCGTCCGCAAGCTGCTCTACGAGGCGGCCAACTCGATCCTCACCCGCAGCCGCGAGACCTTTGCCTTGAAAACATGGGCTCTGAATATCGCCAAGCGCCGCGACCTGAAGAAGGCCCGTGTCGCGCTTGCTCGCCGGCTCGCGGTAATCATGCATGCCATGCTGCGTGATGGCACTTTGTTCCAAGCATGAGGTAGAGTAGAACCTGTTTGCCAGCGGTGAAGCGTCAAAGTTGATCCGAGGGCGGTGTTCCGCGAGGGAACGCAGGGACGAGCGATCTGCGAAGCTGCGTAGTGGGTAAACAAGCCCGCATCGAGTCAATGCAACGTTCGGCTCTGTGAGACCCGATACAGCACGGCCAGGCCTCGGCCCGGTTAGTGCGGACAGATCCATGAAACCCTCAAGGGATCACACCGCCTCGCTCTGCAATTACAGATCTACGGCCTAGCTGTCTGGTTGCGACACATCATTGGCATAATACAAGATGTCGTCGACCTTAGCCATAAGATCGTCCGGCGCCTTAGGGTTGTAAAGAGGATTGGCTAGCGAGGGCATCAAGCCGATGCGTTTCTCTACCATCTGGCGTGGTGAACTGCCTTGGAGCACGCGCTGTCGTCGCCGGTTGTAGGCACGGTTGAAGCCGGTTAGCAGGATTTCGAGATCGGCATGGCCGGCGACGTTGATGCCGAGCACCTCGCTGGCGATGCGGCCATTGAAGCGTTCGACCATGCCGTTGGTCTGGGGTGTATAGGGCCGCGTCGTGCGATGATTGATCCTCATCTTCGCGCAGGCTTGTTCAAAATCGTCAGCGGTGAAGCAAGATCCCCGGTCGGTCAGGACATGGGTGATGCGGAACGGGAACGCTCTCCTGGCGGCCTTGAGGAAGGTGATGGCGTTGGCGGCATTTTCGGCGTCGTAGACGTCGAGATGGACGAACCGCGAGCAGCGATCGATGGCCACATAAAGGAAGCGCTTGCGGATCTCGCCGTCCGCAGTGCGCAGCTTTGGCAGATGTTTCACGTCGATGTGGACAAAGCCCAGGTCATAATCCTGGAAGCGGCCTTGCCCTTTGCGTGGCTGCGCCGCGGGCTTGGGCGGTCGTCGATTAAGCCCCTCGGCCTTGAGCACCCGATAGATGCTGTTGCGGTTGAGGTGTGGCAGGAAGTGCCGGAGCACGAAGGTGAGATCATCTAGGGCGAAGCCTGTCGCCTTGCGCACAGCGCAGATAATGGCACGCTCTTCCTCGTTCATGCGCCAAGCCAGGCGCGTGGGACGGCTTGAGCGATCCTGGACCGCCTGCTCGCCGCGTCTGCGCCACTTGCGGACCGTCTCGTCGCTGATGCCATAGCGCTTGGCCACGACACTGGTCCGCTCGGTGGAACGGGCAATTTCCGCCCTCACAGCAGGAGTGGTCCGGGCTTGTGGATGTATTTGCACCATCACGAAACCTCATCAGCAAAAGCGGCAAAGCGCCACGCGTGATCCGCGATGGCGCTACTTACCATGTCCCAATGATGTGTCGCAACCAGACAGCTAGTGCAGATGCTCCTTTTGCTGCTGCGGGTTAATTAGACTGGTTGTTTGAGGCTAGTCGCTATGGCCCATACGAAGGCGGCCAGTTCGCGGGCGATGGCGACGTTGACGACGTTTGCCGATTTGCCGGCGCGGGTCATACGGCGATGACGAGCACAGAGCCTGACCTGCGCCTTCCAGGCGATATCGCGGATCGACTGGTCGAGCCCCTGATTGCGTTTGAGTATGGTCTCTCCGATCCGCGCCGGGAGTCTGTAAGTCCAGGCACTCTCGACCAGCATGCGTCGCGCACGAGTATTCCCGGCCTTGGTGATGTTTCCACGCGCGGTTTTGGCGCCGGAAGAATGCTCGCAAGGCACCAGGCCGAGGTAGGCCATCAACTGGCGGGGGTTGGCGAAACGGTGGAAATCGCCAATCTCGGCCACGATGGTGATCGCCGCGATCAGGGCAATCCCACGCAAGGCCTGGATAACAGTCACGACCGGCGCCAATGACCACGACGGCACCAATGCCTCCATCTGCCGGGCAAGCCGATCCCGGCGGGCCTCGGCTTCATCAACGACCTGGACCATCTCCTCGAAAGCAATCTGGCGGGCAGGATGTTCGAAGCCTTGGGCTGCCAGCCATCGGCGATGCTTTCCGGTCCAGTGATTGCCGGCGCTGTATATCCGGCTTTGGCGCAGCAAAAAGCCCAGCACCTGCTGGCGGGTCCGGCGCAATCCCTGCATCGCCATCTGGCGGGCCCGGCACAAGTCCCGCATGGCCTCATGAGCTTCGTCCAGCACCTACACTGCGGTCAGTTCGGCGGAACGAAACAGCGCGGCAATAGCGGTGGCGTCGCGACGATCGGTCTTTACCCGATCGCCGGGACGTGTCGGAATGAGTGAAGGAGCAACGACAACGCACTCGTGGCCGAGCTGCGTGATCTGGCGATGAAGGCCGTAGCCGCACGGCCCCGCCTCGTAGCAGAATGACAAACGGGCATGACGTGCCGCCAGCTTGGCAACCATCTTCGCCACTGCTGTAGGATCACTGGATATCTCACCGATGTAGCGGACCTCCCCGCGCCGACCTGCCTCCGCGACCGATACCGCTATCGTCTTTTTGTGCGTGTCCATCGCTACATATGTCGTAGAATATTCCATGGCTCGTCTCCCATGCATGAGGATAGGACCTGATCTTTGGTCAACCCTCGATACTGCATGCCGGGGACGAGCTACCAACCGCGAACATAGCGTCTCAAATACTTATGGGTAATCGCAAGCCTCACCGGATGGCTACGATCATAACAAAACCCGATCGTACACCATTACGAGAGCGTTCTGACGCTGCCTCTAATCGGTCAAAACGCTCATGATGCGGATCAATCACTTACCCGCTTCAGCGAATGAGGGTCGTTAAGTCCCGCTTCTTCCGCAAAAACCGCCGCAAGCTTGGCTGGCGTTTCCGGCTCGTCAATTGTCGCGGGGATATCGAAGGGTTCGCGGTTCACGATCTTACGGAGCAGGCTACGCAAGATCTTGCCAGAACGGGTCTTGGGCAATTGCTCAACGACCAGAACTGCCTTCAGCGCCGCGATAGCCCCCAGTTCGCTGCGCACGGAAAGGACTGAGCGCTCGACAAGGCTCTTGTCCGTCGCATAGCCGGCTTGCGGGGTGACGAAAGCAATCGGTACCATACCTTTGAGGTTATCGTCCGCACCGACGACGGCGCATTCAGCGACACCTGGTTGCCGCGACACGATCTCTTCCATCTGTCCGGTCGACAGCCGATGACCGGCGATGTTGATGATGTCGTCGGTTCGTCCCATGATGTGCATGAAGCCCTCACTGTCGCGAAAGCCTGCATCACCGGTTTCGTAGTACCCAGGGAACGTCTCGAAATTTCGGACAAACGTGGCGTTGTTGTTCCACAGCGAACGGAAGGTGCCGGGCGGCAGCGGGGTTTCGATAACGACATTGCCGCTTGCCCCGTCGGGCAGAGCAAGTCCATCGTCATCGAGGATGGCGAACTGGTAACCGGGCACCGGAAAGCCAGCGCTGCCAGGCTTGCGGCGCAGGTCCCCCATCGCGAAGCATGAAGCGATGGCCGGCCAGCCAAGCTCGGTCTGCCACCAGTGATCGATCACCGGCAAACCGCTTAACCGCTCCAGCCACGCGATCGTTTCCGGGTCCGCGCGTTCTCCGGCCAGAAACACCGCGCGGCACGCTCCGGTGCCAATCTCCTTCAGGAACCGGGCATCGGGATCTTCCTTGCGGATCGCCCGGATGGCGGTCGGCGCAGTGAAGAAACTCTTGACATTATGGCGCGCTATGGTCCGCCAGAACGTGCCGGGATCGGGTGTGCCGACAGGCTTGCCTTCGAACAGGACGGTCGTGGCCCCAACCAGCAGCGGGGCATAGACGATGTAGCTATGCCCCACCACCCAACCGACGTCCGAGGCAGCCCAGAACGTGTCCCCTGCCCCGATGCCATAGATGTTGGCCATCGACCACGACAGGGCCACGGCATGTCCGCCATTGTCGCGCACCACACCCTTGGGAGTTCCTGTGGTGCCCGAAGTGTAGAGGATGTAGAGCGGATCGCCGGAGGCGAGAGGAACGCATGGAGGCACCGGCATATCGGCGGTCCTCCGCCGCAGATCGTGCCAGTCAATGTCTCGGACGGGCATCAAGTCCGCGGTTAGCTGTTCGCGCTGGACCAGGACGACATGCTCGACCGAGTGGGCGGCAAGGACCAGCGCTTCGTCGACCAACGGCTTGTAGGCAATGGTGCGGCTGCCCTCGATTCCGCACGAAGCGGTGAGCACCAGTTTGGGGGTGGCATCGTCGATCCGCTTGGCCAGTTCGGGTGGGGCGAACCCGCCGAACACAACGGAATGGATCACACCGAGCCGCGCGCAAGCCAGCATCGCGAAAACCGTCTCGGGGATCATCGGCATGTAGAGGATTACCCGATCCCCTTTTTTCGCGCCGAGGCTCGCCAGCATCGCCGCCGTACGTTCGGTTTCATGCAGCAGTTCGCGGTAGGTGTAATGGCGGATGGTTCCGGTTACCGGGCTGTCATAGGCAAGCGCCAGCGCATCGCCGCGTCCGGCCTGGACATGCCGGTCGAGGCAATTGTGGCATGTGTTCAGGATGCCTTCGGGAAACCAGCCCATGCTTTGGTCGTGGGCGCGCGGCGGATTTTCGACCCAGTCGATCGCCTTTGCGGCCTCGAGCCAGAATTGGTCAGGGCGGTTTGCAGCCCACCGCACTGCGCCATCGTAGGCCATCGCCCCGGTCTCATCACTCATGGTTTCCGCTCTCCCCTGTTTTCCGTCTGGCCTGCTGCTGCTCGGCGCGATACGAATATCGCGGCCAAGACAATGGCCGCTCCGACCATGTGATAGGTTTCAAGTCTCTCTCCCAACAGCAGCACCGCCAAGAAAACACCGAACACCGTGGGGAGATTCATGTAGACGCCGACTCTTACTGAACCGATCAGGATTACCGCACGGTTGAAGAAGGCATAGGCAATCAGCGAAGGAAAGATGCCTACATAGAGCACCGCGCCAATCACTTCAATTTGTGGCTTGGCGACCCCGCCATCGGCCAGGCTCACCAGGTAAGGTACAGCCAGCGTTCCCATGCCGACCGCGAACAGCACAGCGAGCAGAGTGATGTGGTGTATGGCGGGCACCTTGCGCAAGAACGTCGCGTAGGCCGAGTACAGGAAGACCCCGGTCAGGGCGAGCAAGTCGCCATGGTTGAGTCCGCCAAGATGCAACGCGAAAGGCTGCCCTCTGGTCACGATCCAGACGACTCCGGTAAGAGACAGCGCCGCACTGGAAACCAGCAGCGGTCTGATCCGCTCCCCGAACAGAATGCTCGGCATGACCAAGGTCATGATCGGCATGGTCGATTGCAGCAGCAGGCTGTTGGTGGCTGTGGTGAGTTGCAGGCTCCAGTAAACGATGAAGGCGAACACCCCCACGCCGAACACGCCCAGCACCGCCAGCAGGCGCCAGGAATCGCGCAGGACCCGACGATCGGCCACGACGTGCCGCCAGGCAAAGGGCAGAACGAATAGCAACGCGACCACCCAACGCCAAAAGGCCAGCGCCAGAGGAGAAAGCAAGTCGCGCGCCGCCCGGCCCACGATGGGGTTCAGCGCCCAGAATAGCGAAGCGAGAGAAAGCAACAAGACTGGTGAGCTCCATACGTAACGAAGGGCCTGCCGCCATCCAGAAGAACCATTGCCAGTACCCATCAGAACGAACGGTCCGTCACTCTCAATCCCACTTGCGTGGCATCGGCTTTTTGCATATCGTACATCGCATTGCCCTTAGTGTACGAATCTGCAGACGACAACCGCAGTTCGTGAAAACCGGAGAGAGCCATGAGCAGCGACGCCACACTCGTAGACACCGTGAATGCCAGCCAATCCCGTCAGGTGTTTTGGGATGAAGATGTTTACGCTCTTGAAATAGAGAGGATTTTTTCACGCGCTTGGCTGATGCTCGGTCACGAATCGCTTGTGCCCAAGCCGGGCGATTTCATCACCACCTATATGGCCGAAGACAAGGTCATCCTCTCGCACCAAAGCGACGGGACATTCCGCGCCTTCATCAACTCCTGCAGCCATCGCGGCAACCAGATCTGCCACGCCGACAGCGGAAATGCCAAGGCGTTCGTCTGCAATTACCATGGCTGGGTGTTCGGCCAGGATGGATCGCTGGTCGATGTCCCGCTCGAGTCGCGCTGCTATCATAACAGCCTCGACAAGCAGAAATTGGCGGCGAAGTCCGTTCGGGTTGAAACCTACAAGGGTTTCATTTTCGGTTGCCACGATCCCGAAGCGCCCAGCCTGGAGGACTATCTGGGTGAGTTCCGCTATTACCTCGATACCATCTGGGAGGGTGCCGGCGGCGGAATGGAATTGCTTGGCCCCCCGATGAAGAGCCTGCTCCAGTGCAACTGGAAGGTACCGGCCGAGAATTTCATCGGCGATGGTTATCACGTCGGCTGGACCCATGCCGCCGCGCTCAGCCAGATCGGCGGCGAGTTGGCTGGCCTGGCGGGCAATCGCGCCGACATTCCCTTCGACGATCTCGGCCTGCAGTTCACGACCCGGCACGGTCACGGCTTCGGGGTGATCGACAATGCCGCGGCCGGACTCCACATCAAGCGGGAGGGCTGGACCAAATTTCTCGAGGACACGAGGGGTGAGGTGCGCCGCAAGTTCGGCCCGGAGCGCGAACGGCTCTATCTGGGGCACTGGAACTGCTCGATCTTCCCAAACTGCTCGTTCCTCTACGGGACCAACACCTTCAAGATCTGGCATCCACGCGGACCGCATGAAATCGAGGTGTGGACCTATACCATAGTTCCGCGCGATGCCGATCCAGCTACCAAGAGCATGATCCAGCGCGAAGCGATCCGCACCTTCGGCACCGCCGGGACGCTGGAAAGCGACGATGGCGAAAACATGTCTTCGGCAACCTACATCAACCGAGGCGTGATCACGCGCAATGGCAGAATGAACTCCACGATGGGGGTCGGCTACGAAGGGCCGCATCCAGTCTATCCAGGCATCGTCGGGATCAGCTTCATCGGCGAAACCTCTTACCGGGGCTTTTACCGGTTCTGGAAGGAAATGATCGATGCACCCGATTGGGCTAGCGTGAAAGCAAATGACGACACTTGGGATTCGGTTTTCCCGAACCGCAATTTCTGGAACGAGAAGCTTAACGCGGCCGAATGAGCGCCCCAAGCGGTGGTTCGAAAATCATAGAATAAGGAGAGAATATGTCGTCTGAACAAGTTCCGGTGACGCCGGCCGTTCACTATGATATCGAAGCGCACTATCGCGCTGAGGTCAGAATGTTTCAAACCGGGCAGTACCGGGAATGGCTCCAGGGAATGGTCGCCGAAGACATCCATTACTGGATGCCAATCTATGAACAACGGCTCACCAGGGACCGGCGCCCCGACCCGACGCCTGACGATGCGGCAATCTACAACGACGATTTCGGAGAGCTCAAGCAGCGCGTCGAGCGGCTTTATTCAGGCCAGGTATGGATGGAGGATCCGCCGTCTAAGATACGGTACTTCGTTTCGAATGTTGAAGCATTCGAGGCCGGTAACGGCGAATTGGACGTTCTGTCGAACATCCTTGTGTACCGCAACCGCCGCCAGACGGAAGTGACGGTGCATACGTTGGGGCGCGAGGACAAGCTGCGTCGGGATGGTAACGGCTTCAAGGTCTTCCGGCGTAAGCTCATCCTCGATGCGAGAGTCACGCAAGACAAGAACCTGTATTTCTTTTGCTAATAACGCGCGATTGCCAAAAACCCGGGAGAATATGCATGGAAGCCTACGCCGCGATCATTGAACGCCAAGGCGGAGAATTCGTCCTCGATAACGTATCGATCGAAGACCCCCGCGATGGTGAGGTGCTCGTCAAGGTTGCGGCGGCGGGCATATGCCACACCGACCTGACCGTCCGCGACCAGTATTACCCGACCCCGCTGCCGGCCGTGCTCGGCCATGAAGGTTCCGGCGTCGTCGAAAAGGTCGGCCGTGGGGTTTCCACTGTCAAGCCGGGCGATAAGGTGGTTCTGTCGTTCAGCTATTGCGGCACCTGTCCGGCTTGCCTCAAGGGGCATCAGGCCTATTGCCCCAGCCTTTTCCCGCTCAATTTCATGGGCCGCCGGCTCGACGGATCGACCCCGATCACCCGCAACGGCGAGGACGTGAACGCCTGCTTCTTCGGTCAGTCCTCATTCGCGACCTATTCGATTGCGAGCGAGAACAATTGCGTCAAGGTTGCTGACGATGCCGAGATCGAATTGCTCGGCCCGCTGGGCTGCGGTATCCAGACAGGCGCGGGCGCAATCCTCAATTCGCTGCGGCCGGCTCCAGGTGCCTCGATTGCGATCTTCGGCGTCGGCTCGGTCGGTCTCAGCGCAGTGATGGCCGCCAAGTCATCGGGCTGTCTCAAGATCATTGCGGTCGATCGCAACCCGGCTCGGCTCGAAGTCGCGCGCGAACTTGGTGCAACCGATGTGATCGACGCGTCGACCACCAATGCCCAGGAAGCGATTGTCGCGATGACCGGCGGCGGTACCGATTTTGCGATGGACACGACCGCGATCCCGCAGGTGCTGCGTTCAGCGGTCGAAAGCACCCACAACATGGGGGAAACCGCAGTCGTGGGCGGCGCCAAGCTGGGCACCGAATTTTCGCTTGATATGAACAACATCCTGTTCGGTCGCAAGCTGCGCGGGGTAGTGGAAGGCTCCAGCACGCCGCAGGTGTTCATCCCGCAGCTGATCGCGATGCAGAAGGCCGGCCTGTTCCCATTCGAGAAGCTCTGCTCGTTCTACGATTTCGATCAGATCAACCAGGCTGTCGAAGACACCGAAAAAACTGGCAGCGCGATCAAGGCCATCCTCCGGATGTAAGGACCGTGTTCGCCAGCCGCCTTGCCGCCCGTGTGGCGGCAAGGCGCGGCATGCCCGGGGACATGTTTGGCAAGAGCGGCACATTCCCCGGGGAAACTAGCAGCAAATGAAAACCGTCTACACGTTCGGCCCCGGCATTGCCCATGATGACTCGCGCGCCCGCGACAAGGCGGTAGTGGGCGGCAAAGGCGCCAATCTCGGCGAGATGGCGCGGATCGGGTTGCCTGTCCCACCCGGCTTCACCATCACAACCGAAGAATGCCTTCATTTCCTGCGCGATCGCCACAGCCAGTCCGCGCGCCTCGATGGCGAAGTCAGGTCGGCGCTGACCCATATCGAGCGCACGGTGGGCAAGAGGTTCGGCGATCGGCACGATCCCTTGCTGGTATCGGTTCGTTCCGGCGCCCGGGTCTCGATGCCGGGCATGATGGACACGATCCTCAACCTGGGCCTCAACGACCAAACGGTGCGTGGCTTGGCTGCTTCGTCTGGCGACGAGCGGTTTGCCTGGGACAGCTATCGCCGCTTCGTCCAGATGTACGCAAGCGTTGTGCTCGGGATCGATCACGCGCGGTTCGAGGACGCGCTGGAAAAGGCCAAGGAAGATCGCGGCGTCTCGCAGGACGTGGACCTGAGCGCCACCGATCTTCGTGACTTGATCGGCGAGTTCTTCGGCATCGTCGAGGCCGAACGCGGCGCTCCCTTTCCGCAGGACGTCGACGAGCAGCTTGCTTCCGCAATCGCTGCTGTATTCGAATCCTGGGAATCCGATCGCGCCAAGGTCTATCGCCGCCTCAACGGCATCCCTGGCGAATGGGGAACGGCGGTCAACGTCCAGGCGATGGTATTCGGCAATCTCGGCGAAACCAGCGCGACGGGCGTCGCCTTCACCCGCAATCCGGCAACCGGGGACAAGGCCTATTACGGAGAATGGCTGGTCAACGCCCAGGGCGAGGATGTGGTCGCCGGGATCCGGACGCCGCAATATCTGACGCTCGCAGCCCGCACGGCCGCCGGCGCCAAGCTGCCGTCGATGGAAGAGGCGCTGCCCGCGGTCTTCACGGAGCTCGCCCGCCTGTTCGAGCTGCTCGAGCTGCACTATCAGGACATGCAGGACATCGAATTCACGGTCGAGCGCGGCAAGCTCTATATCCTGCAGACCCGCTCCGGAAAGCGCACGGCCAAAGCCGCGCTGAAGATCGCCGTCGATATGGTCGAGGAAGGCCTGATCGCCGAGGAAGCGGCGATCAGGCGGATCGATCCGGCCTCGCTCGATCAGCTTCTGCATCCCACGCTCGATCCCGACGCGCCACGGACCCTGCTGGGATCGGGGCTTCCGGCTTCGCCGGGGGCTGCATCGGGCGCGGTCGTGTTCGACGCCGATACGGCTGCGGTGCGCGCCGAACTGGGGGAAAACGTCATCCTGGTCCGGCAGGAAACTTCGCCGGACGACATCCATGGCATGCATGTCGCTCGCGGAATTCTGACTGCCAAGGGCGGCATGACCAGCCATGCGGCGGTCGTCGCGCGGGGCATGGGGCGCCCTTGCGTCTCGGGGGCGTCCAGCCTGTCGATCGATTACCAGGCGCGATCAGCGGAGATTGGTGGCGTGCACATCGCCGAAGGTGACCTGATCACTATCGATGGCAGCACCGGCGAGATTTTCCAGGGCGCCCTGCCAACCGTGATGCCTGAGCTTGACCGCGAATTTGCGACGGTGATGGCCTGGGCCGATCGGCATCGCCGCATGAATGTGCGCACCAATGCCGAAACCCCGGCCGATTGCGAAGTCGCCCGCCAGTTCGGAGCGGAAGGCATCGGTCTGTGCCGCACCGAACACATGTTTTTCGACGGCGAACGCATCAACTTCATGCGCCAGATGATCCTGGCCGCGAATGTGGCTGAGCGGCTCGTCGCGCTCGATCGGTTGTTGCCCGAACAGCGTAGCGATTTCGCCCGGATTTTCGAGATCATGCAGGGGCTTCCCGTCACGGTGCGGCTGCTCGATCCCCCACTCCATGAGTTTCTTCCCCATTCCGAATCGGAATTCACCGAGCTGTCCGCCGCCGTCGGCATCGGCGTGGATCAGCTCAGACGCCGGGCCGAGGAATTAGCCGAGTCCAATCCGATGCTCGGCCACCGCGGCTGCCGCCTGGGCGTGGTCTATCCGGAAATCTACGAGATGCAGGCCCGCGCAATCTTCGAAGCGGCCTGCGCGGTGAGCCGGGAGACCGGCCAACCGGTCGTGCCGGAAATCATGATCCCCCTCGTCGGCACGGCCCGCGAACTCGACATGCTCAAGCGGATTGTGATCGGGGTGTCGGAAGCGGTCTTCGCGGAGCAGGGATTGACGGTTGAATTCACCGTCGGGACCATGATCGAATTGCCCCGCGCCGCGCTGGTGGCGGACGAGATCGCCAAGGTTGGCGAGTTCTTCTCGTTCGGCACCAACGATCTTACCCAGACCACGCTGGGCATCAGCCGGGACGATGCCGGACGGTTTCTTGGCAGCTACATAGACAAGGGCATCTTTGCCACCGACCCATTCGTCAGCATCGATGTAGAAGGGGTCGGCAAGCTGATTGCGATGGCCGCCCGTCTGGGCCGCGAGGCCCGCCCCGACATCAAGCTGGGGATCTGCGGCGAACACGGCGGCGATCCGGCCTCGATCGCGTTCTGCGACAGGGTCGGCCTCGATTATGTCAGCGCTTCCCCGTTCCGAGTTCCCATAGCGCGCCTCGCCGCTGCCCAATCGGCACTGGCCGCTACCTAGCGCGGAACCCGGCCAAGAGCTTAACAAGTCAAAGGGTGGAGGAGAAGAACCATGGACTATGATCGCAAGGACGCCAAGAAATGGGCCACCGAGACAGTCCGGGGGTTTTACCAGTGTCCGATCACCCCGATGACCGCGGACCACAAGTTCGACATCGACGGGATCCGCTACAACATCGACAAATATGTCGAAATGGGCCTTGATGGCCTGGTTGTCGGCGGCTTCATTGCCGAATGCTGGAACGTCACTCCGTCCGAATGGATGCGCTATCACGAGATCGTCGCCGAGGCCAACGCCGGGCGGCTCGATCTTTGGACGATCATCCTCGACCCGTCGGTCCACCTCGCGCTCGAAAAGATGCAGTTCGTCGAGGAGCTGGGTTTCAACGGCGCCGAGGTCATCAATCCCGTCGTCCAGCTTCGCACCGACGACGAGATTTTCGCCTGGTTCAAGTATCTGACCGATCGCAGCAACATGGCGGTCTGCCTCTACCGCACGCCGGTTTCGGGCACGGTGCTGAGCTGGAACCTGATGCGCCGCCTGGCCGATCTCGAGACCGTGATCGGGGTCAAGCAGGGTGCGCTCAATCGCGCCGAGACGATCAAGATCCGCAGCCTGATGCCCGAAGGCTTCAACACCATGGAGCCGTTTGAGTATTTCTTCCTCGAAGACCTCCGGCTGGGCGGGACGGTGTGCTGGGGCGAACTGTCGTTCATGCTCTATGGCAAGAAGCGCCACCTCGCGCGCGACTACATCAACCTCGCCCACCAGGGCAAATGGGAAGAGGCCCGCACCAAGTGGGAAGGCCTGCACGACGTCCGCGAATATTACCATGACCAGTTTGTCTGGGATATCGCGCGCACCGCGACCTATGCTTCGGCGCTGGCGAACATCAAGGCGTGGTATGAGGCGATCGGCCTCAAGGCCGGCCCGATCCTGCCGCCGGTCGCGGACGTGACCCCGCAGAAGAAGGAAGAGATCAGGGCCAAGCTCATCGAGCTCGGCATCGCCTGATCGGACGCGGGACATCGGCAATGACCAGGCAACTGCACTTCTGCATCCACGGCGCAGGCGGACTTGGTTCCGTTATCGGCGGCTTCCTGGCCCGCGGCGGACACAAGGTAACGCTGATTGCGCGCAAACCCCATGTCGAGGCCATCCGCCAGGGTGGTCTGCAAATCGAAGGGGTGCGGGCGCAGTTCGTGCAGCGCGCCAACCTGTTCGCGGTCGAGACCCCGGCCGAGGTCGAGGGCGCGATCGACTATTACATCCTGCTGACCAAGGCGAAGGGCACCGATCAGGCGCTGGCCGATGCGGCGGTGCTGGTTGACCGGACAGCCTGCGCCCTCACCTTGCAGAACGGGGTTGGCAAGGAAGGCCGGCTGCAGGCCGCGTTCGGCAAGGACGAGGTGATTGGCGGGTCGATCATGGACGGCGCAACCCTGCTCGAACCCGGCCGGGCGCTCAACCACATGGCCGTCCCGGTAACCGCCTATTTCGGCGAACTAGGAGGCGGAGAAAGCGATCGCACCCGGACCATGGCCGAGGCGCTGGACTCAGCCGGGATGGGGTCCCGCTCGACTGCCGACATCACCCATGTCCATTGGGAAAAACTGGTCCAGGTCGGAAGTGCTTCATCGTGGAGCGCCAGCACCCTGGGCGGCATCAAAGAGCTCGATTTCATCGACGGTGTGGCGGTACGCGAAGGCGCGGCCCAGTATATCCTGATCGTCAAGGACCTGCTGGCGATCTACAAGGCGCTGGGGTACGAACCGCAAAATTTCTTCGCGCCCGTCTCACGGCTCGTCGAGATCAACGGAGAAAGCTTCGCGCTCGCCGGGGTGATGGCCATGGTCGGCCGGTTCAAGCCGGAGAATCGCCCGGTCCGGACCTCGATGCACGATGACCTGGTGGCAGGACGGCGCATGGAGGTTGACGAAATACTGGGACCGCTCGCCGAGGCCGCCGAACGCCTCGGCGTCGATGCACCGACATTCCTGGGGGCTTACCGGATCCTCAAGACCCTGAACACCTACCTTTGACCTTTCGGCACGGGAAACCCTTTTGAACCGCTATACCATAGCCAATATTCCCGGCGACGGCACCGGCCGCGAGGTTCTGCCCGCCGGGGTGCAGGTCTTGTCGGCGGTAGCGCAGCGATGTGGCTTTGCGCTCGAGTTTCGCGACTTCGACTGGAGCTGCGAAACCTATCTCGCCACCGGGAAAATGATGCCCGATGACGGGCTCACCCGGCTTGCCGATCATGACGCAATCTTCCTTGACGCGGTCGGTTACCCGGGGGTGCCCGATCACGTCTCGCTGTGGGGCCTGCTGCTGCCGATCCGGCGCGAATTCGATCAATATGTCAATCTCCGGCCGGTGCGGTTGCTGCCCGGCATTCGCTCGCCGCTGCGCGAAAAGAGCACCGGCGATATCGACTTCTGGGTGGTGCGGGAAAATTCGGAAGGCGAATATTCCCAGATCGGCGGCCGCACCGGCACCGGCGAGGATGAAATCGTCATCCAGCAGGCAGTATTCACCCGCCGCGGCACCGACCGGATCCTGCGTTACGCCTTCGATTTCGCGCGCAAGCTTGGCCGGCCGCATGTCACCTCGGCCACCAAGTCGAACGGGCTCTACCATTCGATGCCGTTCTGGGACGAGCGTTTCGCGGCGATCGGCGCGGAATATCCCGGGATCGCCACCGACCAGTACCATATCGACATTCTGGCCGCCCGCTTCGTGATGTCACCCGAACGGTTCGACGTGGTGGTCGGATCCAATCTGTTCGGCGACATCCTGTCCGATCTCGGTCCCGGCGTAACCGGGACGATAGCGGTCGCGCCGTCGGCCAATCTCAATCCGTCGCGGCGCTATCCGTCGATGTTCGAACCGGTGCACGGATCGGCTCCGGACATTGCCGGCCAGGGCATTGCCAATCCGATCGGACAGATCTGGTCGGGGGCGATGATGCTCGACCATCTGGGAGAAGCGGAAGCCGCAGCGATGGTGCTGGCCGCGATCGAAGCGGTCCTGCGCGATCCGCAAGCAGTCCTGACCCCCGATCTGGGCGGCAACGGCAGTACAGCGGTCCTGACCCGCCAAATATTGGAAAAGCTGCAGGGAAGGTGATCCCCGGCAGTCTTCGCGAGCCTGAAGGAACGAAACGCATGAGCCTGCAACGTCAGCTTCACCTCGGCGCGTTCATGCGGCCGGTCAGCATCCATACCGGCGCCTGGCGCTACCCCGGGGCAATCCCGGATGCGAATTTCAACTTCGCCGCGATCCGGCAATTCGCGCGCAAGCTGGAAGCAGGCAAGTTCGACGCCTTTTTCATGGCTGATCATCTCGGGGTCCTGAACATGCCGGTCGAGGCGCTGCGGCGCAGCCACACCGTCACCTCGTTCGAACCCTTCACCCTGCTGTCGGCGCTGGCTGGCGCCACCGAACGGATCGGGCTGGTCGCCACTGCCTCCACCACCTTCGACGAACCCTTTCACGTCGCGCGCCGCTTTGCCTCGCTCGATCACCTCAGCGGCGGGCGGGCCGGCTGGAACGTCGTCACCACGTCCAACCCCGAGAGCGCCAAGAATTTCGGGTTCGAGGTGCAGCCCGATCATTCCGGCCGCTACGGGCGCGCCCGCGAATTCTACGACGTCGTGACTGGCCTGTGGGACAGCTTCGCGGAAGACGCCTTCGTCTGCGATGCGGAAAGCGGCATCTATTTCAATCCCGCGCGGATGCACGTCCTCGATCACAGAGGGCTGCATTTCTCGGTCCTCGGGCCGCTCAACATCGCCCGCCCCCCGCAGGGCTGGCCGGTCATCTTCCAGGCGGGGGCCTCGGACCCTGGACGCCAGCTTGCCGCCGAAACCGCCGAAGTCGTCTTTGCCGCTGGATCGAATCTTGCCGCCGCCAAGAGCTTTTATTCTGATGTGAAAGGGCGGATGATCCCGATCGGACGCAATCCCGATCATCTCAAGATCCTGCCCGCCGCGCTCGTCGTTGTCGGTGACACGGTCGAGCAGGCCAAGGCCAAGCGCGCTCACCTGGACAGCCTGGTTCACTATGAAAGCGGGATTCACTCGCTGTGCGGCATGCTCGATCATGATGTTTCGGGGTTCGACCCCGATGGCCCCCTCCCCGAAATACCCGATACCAACGCCAGCAAGACCTCTCGTGAAATGCTGGTCACGCAAGCCCGACAGTACAACCTCACCATCCGCCAGCTCGCCGCGAAAGCCGGCAGCTATGCCGGGCTCGCCTTCGTCGGCACTCCGGCTTCGATCGCCGACGAGATGGAGCAATGGCTGGAGGAGCGCGGTTCGGACGGGTTCGTCGTGATGTTCCCCTATCTGCCGGAGGGGCTCGACGATTTCGTCGATCGGGTCGTGCCCGAATTGCAGCGCCGGGGCATTTTCCGCAAGGACTACCAAGGCACGACCCTGCGCGATCATTTCGGGTTGCCGCGCCCCGGCAATCGATTCTTTTGACGCGGCGAACCGAAAGCCGCAGACCAGACCGCTAACGACACGGAGGGAACAACCATGGCCGCCTATTTCATCGCTTCCGTCACCTCGCACGACGATGGCTGGGTTGCGGACTACCAAGCCAATGTTCCGCCGATGGTTGCGCGGTTCGGCGGCGAACTGATCTGCCGCTCCAACCAGTTCGAACGCTTCGAAGGCGAAGGCGCGGCGCCGCACTATACGGTGATCATCCGCTTCCCTGCGATGGCGGATGTCCAAGCGTTCATGGCCTGCCCCGACTATGCGCCGTTCAAGGTTGCACGGATCGCCGGCGCAACGTCCGACATTTTCGCGGTCGCCGACTGACCGGCGCAGCCTTTGGAGATCGAACCATGCAAAGCCTGCGCATCTTCTTCATCGCCAGCGGAATCTGGTACCTGTGCAATCTGGTCCTGCTCTGGCCGCCGGTCTATGCAGGGGCCCTGTCCCTGATCTATCCGGGAATCGATCTGGGCCAGGGCCAGCCGGTGTTCGATCTGCTGCTCGATGCCTGGCTGATCGTCGGGATACAGCTGGCCGCGATCGGTATCGTCGCCCTGTGGGGCGCGCGGCAGCCGTGGAAATACATCGCGCTGGTCCCGGTGATCGTGCTAACCGAAGCGGTCGGCGCGGCATGGGACATCTACAGCCTGTTGTGCAGCGGCGAGGCGGAATGGGTCGTCTTCACAACGCTGGCGGCTCATGCTGTGATCGTACTCGGAGCCTGGTACACCTGGACTGCGGCGCACCGGGAAAAGGCGCAACAAGGCGCAGTGACCTCATAGATTGAAAAACGGCCAAGGCGAAGAACGGACGCGGAACGTTATGGAGTTCGCGCGGCGTCTTTGACGGCGAAGTTGTTGACGATGCGACTGATGGTGGCGCGATGGACGCGGAAGAGGCGGGCGATATCGGCTGTCGATCTGCCAGCGGTGAGCATGGTGATGACCTCGGTCTGTTGGTGGGGCGAGAGCTTGGGTTGTCGGCCGCCACTGCGCCCCTGGGCACGCGCCGAGCGCAGGCCAGCCTGCGTTCGTTCGCGCACCATGGCGCGCTCGAACTCGGCGAACGAGCCCAGCATTTGCATCATCATGCGACCGGATGCCGTTGTGCTGTCGATATTTTCGGTCAGCGAGCGGAATCCGGCGCCGGCCTTTTCGACGCGGTCGAGGATAAGCAGCAGATCTTTCAGCGACCGCGACAGCCGGTCAAGTTTCCAGGCTGCGAGAACATCACCGGGCTCGAGACGGTCGAGCAGTCGGTGGAGTTCCGGTCGATCCCAGCGGCCGCCCGAGGCATGTTCTTCGTAGAACCGGGTGCAGCCCGCGGCTTCGAGTGCTTCGATCTGCGGGGCGGTATCCTGGTCTTCGGCCTTGGACACGCGAGCATAGCCGAGCAGCTTGGGTGATGCTGCATTTATCTGTTGCTTTTGCATGTCGTTTGGCAACAGCTTTGTGCGACGAATAGCGCGTTGTTTTTGCTGGACCGGTCTGGATGCTGCGCAAACGACCGTTTGCGCGCGTTCGTTCCTCATGACTGGCATCCGCGATGTCGCGGCTTCAGCCCCGTGCTTCTTTCGGCCAGCCAGTCGATGGCGCCCGGGATGGCACGCCAGGCGGCGCCGTTTTCCTCGACATAAGCGGTCGCCTCATCCTCTCCGCCCATACTGATGTAGCCGTCGCGAGAAGGAACGAGGCGTTTGAGGCCGGCCAACATGGCAGGCACATGCGAGTTGCTCTCCCAGGCTTCCCGGACAATCGCCGGACCGCGCGGGTCCTGTTCGCGATAGGCTATCAGCGCCAGCGTGTAGGCCCAGGCGGCACTTCCATCTCCTTCATACTGGCGCAGTAGCACCTTCAGCCCAGCGAGATCGTCGCGCTGGAGCAAGGCGCTTGCCAGCAGGTAGCGGATGCCCTGATTGTCATTGGGATTGAGGATCAGCATCGCGCGATAATGGTCGATCGCCGCCTGCTGCTCGCCCGTGCGCCATAATGTCATCGCCAGTCCTGCTCGCGCCCGCATATAGGGTCTGGTCTGCAGGAACCCCCAGAAGTGGCCAGACAGTTCCTCGAATTCATTGCCGAGCGCGCGCTCGCCTGCCTCCACGCCTTGACGGTAAAGGGCTAGTGCGTCCGGTTGGGATCGCGCGTCTTCCTCCGCAAGCAGGACATAGGCGTCCGCGCATAGCGGAGAGATGTCGAGTGCGGCCCTGGCGAGAGCGACACGCGCGGCACCGCTCGCTTCCCACGCATCGTACATCATTTCCTGCGCATCATCGACGGCGCCGTTCGTATCGGCCTCCACGCGGCCGAACAGCCCGGCCATGAAACCTTCCATGGCACGGCGGTCGGGGAACACTTCGGAAGCTCGCTTGGCCGGGGTCGATATGGGCCTGTTCCGTGTCTTCCTGGTCTTTGGACGCCGGGGAGGTGGAGATGCTTTTTTTCATCGCAGAGGCCTTTGCGAATTATGCTGTCAGCGGCAGATCGAAGTCGATGCGCCGATCCAGATTGGCCTCGAAACGGCCATAAGGATTGATATGGGCGTGGATGGCCGGCGTCAGACCGCGATGGTCTTCGGCGGTCATCCGCTTCATCCAGGCGGGCTCGGTCAGAACCCGCTGCAGCATCCGCGTGTTCACGTAGACCAGGCAGTTCTGTAACAGATGGAGCGCCAGCACCGCCAGTTCCTGATCCTCCAGGCGATTGGCGGCAATCTCACCGCCCTTGCCGAAGAAGATGAAGCTGTGCGCGCCGTTCCAGTTTTCGACGACGTTGAGCCCGGCATGGATGTCGCGGCGCAGATCCTCCGAACCGATATAGCCGCACAGGAAGATCGTCTTGATGACCTTGCCGAGTTCGGCAAGCGCCGCATAGGTCGGGTGCTGGACAGCCGCGCTGGCAAAGCGGCGCAGAATCGCCTCGGGGTCGGCGGTGCGGTGTTTGAGCGCCGCGGTATATTTGATCATCTCGTCATACTGCCGCTCGATCAGTGGCCAGTTGATCTCACGCGCCAGGATCGGCGTGAGATTGCCGAGCGTTTCGCGCATCGCGGTTTCCGGCACATAAAGCTTCTGGCGGGCGATCGCCTTCAGGCGCGGCGCCAGCTCGAACCCGAGCAGGTGGCAAAAGGCGAACCCCACCTCGCTCTGGCCATGACTGTCGACATAATGACGCTGGATCTCCTGGTCGGTGCAATGGCGCAGCACGCCTTCGATCATCGCGCTGACCTCGGAGGAAGAACAGCGTTTGAGCTGCGAGTAGATGCAGGTCGCCTGGCGCTCCATGTGCCAGTAGATCATGACGCCACGGCCGCGGTAGCGGACATGCCATTCCGCCATCAGATTCTGATCCCACGCACCGACCTTCGTGGAATCCGACGCGCATGCGGTCCCCGCCTCACCCCAGATGCGCTGGTCGCGCGTCGCGAGGATCGCGTTGGTTACCAACGCGGTTGCGCTGCGCAGCGCCTCCTTGTGGATGAAGCGACGCCGGACGTGCAATAGTTCGGCATAGCTCGCGGCCTCCGTTCCTGTGCTGACCCGCTTCAGGCCGGCATTGGTGCCGAGACCGTAGAGGCACAGGACAAGACGCCGGCGGAGTGTATCGGCATCGATAACGACCCGGTCGCCCGACGCCGTGAACTCATCGAGGAATCCGGTTTGCCGGGCGGTCTCCATCAGCACGTCGATCAGGTCCGTCATCGGCCAGCGCCGTTCGAGTTCTGTCTTGATAGCCTCCAGATTGAGCGCTGCCGGCAGCGGCTCGAACGGTGTGATCGAAATCCGGTTCTTGCCCTGCTGTCGAAGTCGCACCTTGGCATTGCGCGGCATCTTCCGGTTCAGCGCGCCGAGCGCTTCGGTCATCTGTGCACGAAGTCCGGCGACAAACGCCCCTGCGTGGGACTGTCAGGAATTTCGTGTGCGGCGAGGCATAATGGGCAACAAGGAGACCCAATATGTCACGACGGAAAGAACCCTCGATACCCAACGACATTCTCGATCAACTGCTGGCCGGCACTGACGCAGCAGCAGCGCTCAGCCAGGGCGGCCTGCTCGATACATTGAAGAAGGCATTTGCCGAACGGGCGCTCAATGCGGAGATGGATCACCATCTTGGCCAGGAGGAGCAAGGGACCTACAGCCGGAACGGCTATGGCCGCAAGACGGTGACGACCGACGGGGGACGGATCGAGATCGAGGTGCCGCGTGATCGGGCGGGCAGTTTCGATCCGCAGCTGATCGCAAAATATCAGCGCCGTTTCCCCGGTTTTGATGACAAGATCATCTCGATGTACGCGCGCGGCATGAGTACCCGTGAGATCACCGGGCATCTGCGCGAACTGTACGGCATCGAGGCCTCACCCGACCTGATCAGCACGATCACGGACGCTGTGCTGGAGGAGGTCACGGCCTGGCAACAACGCCCGCTGGACTCAGCCTATCCGCTGGTTTTCTTCGATGCAATCCGGGTCAAGATCCGCGACGAAGGCATGGTCCGCAACAAGGCGATCCATATTGCCCTGGGCGTCATGGCCGACGGCACCAAGGTGGTCCTTGGTTTGTGGCTGGAACAGAATGAAGGGGCCAAATTCTGGCTGCGCGTCATGAACGAACTGCGCAACCGCGGCGTCGAGGATATCACTGGCCGTCGTCGATGGCCTGAAGGGCTTCCCAGACGCCATCACCGCCGTCTTCCCCGAAGCGATGGTCCAAACCTGTATTGTCCATCTGCTGCGCAACTCGATGGATTTCGTGGCGTGGAAAGATCGCAAGGCGCTCGGAACGGCCTTGAAGGCCATCTATCGGGCCGTTGATGCTGCGACCGCCGAAGAAGCCCTGACAGCGTTCGAAGCCAGCTTCTGGGGACAGCGTTATCCCGCCATCGGCCAGAGCTGGCGCCGGGCATGGCCCGAGGTCATCCCATTTTTCGCCTTTCCCGACGAGGTCAGACGGATCGTCTATACGACAAATTCGATAGAGGCCCTCAATTCCAAGCTCCGCCGCGCTGTTCGTGCCCGGGGGCATTTCCCCAATGATGAGGCCGCCACCAAGCTCCTCTATCTGATCTTGAACCGATCGGAAAAAGAGTGGAAAATGCCGCCGCGTGAGTGGAACATGGCGAAGGCGCAATTTGCCGTGCTCTTCGGCGAACGTTTCATCAGGGCCATGACGGCCTGATGGTCAACCGCCTCGCCGCACACGAAATTCCTGACAGTCCCGTGCAAGGGCCTGCTGCGCACCGAGCACCTCGTTGCGGCCGGGCGCCAGGCGCTGACCAATCACCAATCGGGCTTCGGCCGCCCATATGTTGACCAGATGGAGGGGCACAGCCTTGCGACCGCGCTCATAAACGCCGCGCAAAGCCTTGCCGTCAATCGCCACCACGCCCTTCAACACTCCGGCAAAAGCCGCAGAAAACCGGGTAAAGGCCGCCTCGAACGGCTCCGGTGCCAGCAGACCATCAGCCGCGCATCGTCGAGCTGGTGATCGCCGCTCGCGACGCACGCAACGCGCCCTCCTGACGGGACGCGCTTGCGCGCGACAATGCCGTGCGGAGATCCGCACCGCGTATCGTTCACCGCTCGCGCTGCGCGCGATCGGCGCCAGGGGAACACCAAGGGCGCCGCCCTTTCGTTCCCGAACGACAATCGACCGCCCGTGTAATCCGCCAAGCGCGGCGCCCGTCGCGTCGCGCCGGCCGCGCTAGAGCGGATCGCCCGCGCCAGCGGTAGATTCTCGCTCCCCCTCCCCATCCCGTCCTCGCCGGACAGGCAGGGCCGTGAGGCCGAGCGGCCTTGCGGCCTGCCAGAAGGAGGATCAGCGATGTATAGCCCCGAACAACTCGACACCATCCGCCGCCTGAATGACGCAGCGCGTCAGAGCCCCGGCGTCACGTCGTGCGCCAACGTCACGCAGGGCTTTCTTGCCCTCCCCGATGCGGATTGCTTCAAGGCCGTATCGGCGATCGTCGGTTTTACCAAGTTTGACGGCGACAACGACCCCTATGGTGAGCATGATTTCGGCGCGGTCTATCGCCTAGCGAGCGGTGAATGGTCGCAAGAGCGGCCGAGCGATGGCACGGCCATTTCCGAGACGGTTTTCTGGAAGGTGGATTACTACGACAACACGCTGACCTATGGTAGCGAAGCACCGTGGGATGCGCAGCAGACCACGCGCGTTCTGACGGTCATGCTGGCGAGCGAGTATTAACGGCCCCGATCCGGCGATCCGCGCTCAACCAAGCGCGGATCACGGCGCGCATCCGCCTCGCTCACACATGATTTGTTGAGGAGTCGCCTTGGAAGGCGTAGGGTTAAGAGCAGAAAGGATGACGCGATGGCCCAGATCGATCTTGAGACGTTGCGCGAGCGCATCCGCCAGATGGATTTCCAGCGCGGCACCCCCGAGCAGATCGCCCTTTGGCGGGAGGACGTAGCGGAAGCGCGTGCCAATCTCGCCATGGAGGACATGACGCCGACCATCGACGAAGACGCGATGTTCGCGATGATGCTCGACGAGGGCGTTCCGCCTGCCGTCATGCCGTCGATTATCCTCAGTCTCTATCAGCCCGGAACACGCCAGATCGCCGCCTGACCTTGGCGAGCGATCCCTACACGTATCCCGGCACCGAGACGCTTCGGAATCGGCTCGGAATCACCGACGACAAGACGCTTACAGAGGCCGAACGGAGACTGACCCAGGCACGGGGCGCGGAGGCCGCGCGCCTGACCTTTCCAGCCACCGCCGATGGCTATCGGGCGCTCCATAAGCACCTGTTCCAAGACCTCTACGATTGGGCGGGCCAGGACCGCACCGTCAGCATCGCCAAAGGCGGATCGAGCTTTGCCGCCGTCCCCTATCTCGCGCGCGAACTGGACAAGCGGTTCGCGGAGGTAGGAGCGCAGGGCGGCTTCCGGGGGATTCCTCGCGACGAGTTTTTCGATCGGCTCGGCAACCATATCAACGAGATCAACGCTATTCATCCCTTCCGCGAAGGGAACGGGCGCACCATGCGCCACCATGCCGCCCAGCTCGCCCGCGAAGCCGGCCACCCGATCCGCATCGCCGCGATCGACAAGGACCGTTGGATGGAAGCGTCCCGCCACGGCTTTCTGACCGGCGATCATCGCGGCATGGCCGCGGTTCTCTCCGCAGCGGCGATCAAGCGCGACCTCGCGCCCGAGGCGCGCATCGGCCCCGCAGGGATCGCCATGCTCCCCAAGCGTGCCCCGCCCGAGGGGCAACGCTACCGGGTGACGCTGACCAAGGCGCGCGAGGAGCTGGAACGCTATCTGCCGGCCGCCCGCCAACAGGCTGCCGACCGGCTACGCGGGCTGATCAAGGAGGGTGCCCCCTCCCCCGCCATCGCTAACGCGCGCACCGAACTCGCCTATGTCCGTCACGCCAAGGGGCCGATCTACCAATCGCACCTTCTCACCTATCTCGGCGTCCGTCAGGTCGATGCAGTCATTTCGCCCCAGCAGACACCGTTGGAGCGGGTGCGCGAGATCGGTGCGGCGCTCGGCGTCCAGATCAACAACCAGCAGCCGGCGCAGATCCAGCGCGCCGTCCGGTCGCTGGAGCAGCCGATCCTTCCTCCCGGCCACTCGCCAGGGCAGGAGCGCCTTGCCGAGCTGTTCCTGAAGAACACGGCGGAGAAGAACCAAGCCGATCCTCGCCTCGCGCCCGCCCAGGCGATCGTCGACGCGGCGAGGAAAACCGCGCGCGATCGGGGCGAGAGCGCGCGCATGGTCGGAGCGATTGGGGGGGCGACGCGCCAGCTCGTCGCGGATCGGATCAAAGCGGGCGGATCGCTAGACGGCGAAATCGGGCCCGCGACCCCGGCGCCGCGCGATAAGGACCGGAGCCGCTGACGGCGTTGTAAGGACGGGTGAGTGGTTGACGCATGATTGCCTGCTGCGGCCGATAACGGAAGCCATCCGATGGCCCGAAGGTTCTGCCTGTATGGCCTAAACCGCGTCATATCGCTAAGAGGCTGTTTGGAAAATCGTTGACGGGGGTTGTCGTGAGGCTCTGCGTCTGATTCAGGCTCTGGATGTGGACCCATCAGAGCCGAGGGCGCATGGCCCAGATTGCCAAGAAGACGAAGCGCTATCCCAGTGATCTGACCGATGAGGAATGGGATCGCCTGGCGCCGCTGATGCCCAGACCGGGGCGGCGGGGCCGTCCACGCGAGGTGGATTTTCGCGAGGTAATCAACGCCGTGCGCTACCTTGTTCGATCGGGCTGTGGCTGGCGGATGCTGCCGATCCATTTCGGGGCATGGCAGACGGTTTATGGCTGGTTCCGGGAACTGGCTCGCAGGTTCCTGTTCCAGACAATCCACGACATCGAACTGATGCTAGATCGCGAGCGCCAAGGGCGGGAGGCCAGTCCGAGCGCAGCAGTGATCGACAGCCAGTCGATCAAGGCGCCATCGGCAGAAAAGCGTGGGTTCGACGCAGGCAAGAGGGTTGTCGGGCGCAAGCGACATATCGCCGTCGATACCGATGGACGGCTGCTGATGGTCAACCTGACCACTGCGGACATTTCGGACAGCGCGGGCGCCCAGACCATCCTCGATGGCATCCGCAAACGCTGGCCCTGGATCAAACATCTCTTCGCCGATGGCGCCTATGACCGCCTCAAACTCATGGACAAAGCAAGCTATCTGGATTTCGTCGTCGAGGTCATTCGACGCAGCGATCAGCAGCAGGGCTTCAAGGTTCTGCCCCGGCGTTGGGTCGTTGAGCGGACCTTTGGCTGGATGATCCGATGGCGCCGATTGGTCCGCGATTACGAGAAGCGCATTGACGTCTCGAAGGCCATGATCCTCGTCGCCATGGGCGGCAATCTCCTACGCCGAAACGCTCACCCCTGATTTTCCAAACAGATGGGGTGATTGGGGCTCCACGACGAGTCGGTGGAGTGGCTGCTCCTCGCAAATGGTAGAACGTGGTCCGTGTGATCGGCCACAACCATGA
>NZ_FXUI01000008.1:0-122078 GCF_900182875.1 Novosphingobium panipatense | reverse complement strand
ACTTCAGTGCGACAATCTGCTATCAATGAACCTCGAAATAGCACGCGATATCAGCGGGTTTTATGGCGTTGAACGGCTTCCCACCCTCTCCGCCAGAGGCCCCTCCACGAGGGGCCACAGACGTCCACTCGGATAGACACTTTCCCTCTGAAGAATTGATGTTTAGCAGGCTCGGGGATCACAGTTTTCCACGGGCCTCCCACACCCATGTGCTTCTGATTTGTGGGCTCGGCGCTGAAAAACGTGGCCTCGGAGATGACGATGTCGAGTGAGGCAAAAAATCCGCGCCATCAAGCTGAGTGACAAGGCCTTTCAGCGGACCGACAGCCAGGGTCTGCCCGCGTCCGGGCGCATACTGGCGCCGCATCGCCTTCGCCAGCCTGGGGCTTATCGTCATCCTCATTGCCGCCAATTCGCGAACAGGAGCGATCGCCTTGTGTGACCTTAGTTGGTACCGAACACTTCCGCGCGACCGTCCCGCAGGCGACGCTACGTGAGAGAGAGCCTGAGGCAGACGTAGAGGCCTTCGGGCCGGAAATCGAACTCAGCGCCGTTGCCCTCACCCCGAAGGGCGCGCGCGATCATGCGAGAGCCGAATCCCTTTCGCGCCGGTGGTGATGTAGCTGGGCCGCCTGTCTCGGTCCAACGCAGTTCAAGGCGCGGGCCTCCTGCCTGTTCTGGAAGTTCCCACTCGATCTTCACTGTTCCAGTCGGGGTGGAAAGAGCCCCGTATTTTACAGCATTTGTTGCCAGTTCGTGGAGAACCATCGCGAGTTGTAGTGCGCGGTCAGAGGATATTTGCACCTCGCATCCATTTATTTCGAACCGACGATCGGCCTCGGCTGCAAACGGCGCCACGGCGCGCTGCACGATATGCGTGACGTCGACCATCTTCCAATCCCGCTGCGTGAGCAGATCATGGGCCTCAGACAGCGCAAAGAGCCGAGCATCAAATGCTTTCAGTTCCGATCGAGGGGCCTGGCGAAACGTCTGCATGGCCACCGCCTGGATCGTCGCCAGCGTGTTTTTGACCCGATGCTTCAGTTCGTGAAGAAGAAGTTCCTTTGACTCCTCCGCTCGCCGTCGTTGCTCAATTTCCTGCTGGGCGGCTTTATGCAGCCGCGCGTTGTCCATGGCGACAGCTGTCTGGGCGGCGATGGCGGAGACAAGGTTTTCCGTGTCGGCCGTGAACTTACCGGGTTCATCATGTGCGAAAAACAGCCCGCCCAGCACTTCGCCCGACACGGAGGTCACAGGCACCGCGAGATAACTGACGACGGGAAGATGTCCCGGCGGCATACCATAATGCGGTGCACTATGCCCATAGCGCGGATCGGTCCGGATGTCGTCCGATCGGATTACGCCTTCACCTGCGAAGGTAGGAGCGAAAACTGCGGTGTTCCGAGGCATTCCAAAATTGAAAGCCTCTCGTGCTGCGCCCGAAAGGGTATAGAGCTGGTAGGATTCCCCAGCCGCGTTCGTGACATTGTAGAAGAACGCCCCGAACTTCGCCCCGCTCAGTTCGGTGCCGATGTCAGTCACTGACTGCACGATCCGATCAAGATCGAGATCACGGGAGATTTCACTGGCGACGCGGTAAAGGGTCTGAAGGCGCTCGGATTGTTGCGCAAGCAACGTCTCGGTCTGTTTGCGCGCGGTAATGTCTCGGGCTGTTTGGGATGCGTTAATCACCATACCGTCCGCTGACCGGATTGGAGATACGGTAAGGGAAATATGGATGAGGCTACCGTCCTTGCGCTGCCGCAAGGTCTCGAAATCCGAGATTCGTTCGCCGTTTTTCAGCCGTGCAATGATTTCGTCTTCTTCAGCCCGGCGATCTTGCGGGATCAGGGTCAAGATCGAAGCGCCCATTATTTCTTCAGGAGCGTAGCCGAAAACACGCTCGGCGCCGGCATTCCAATCCGTGATGATGCCGTCGAGCGTTTTGCCGATGATCACGTCGTCGGAAGATTCGATGATAGCGGACAGTCGATCGGCAGCGCCCAAAGCGCCTCGCTTCTTAAGTCCGTGCTCTGCGTCCACATGCGTAGCATCATTCGCAGCCATCAAGGCTAAAGCCTTTCCCCGCGGAGTTCAGAAACAGCAGTCAGCAATCTCTCCATTGCATAAGGTTTGTCGAAAACCAGGTCAAAGAGATCAGCACGCGACCTTGCTATGGCGCCCTGCGCGCCGCTTACAAGAATGATGGGAATGGCCTGTAGAGCGCTGTCCGCTTTCATCGCTTCGGCCAGTTCAAGACCCGTCATCAATGGCATCATGAAATCAGTGATGACCAGATCGGGTTGAAGGCTGCGGACCAGCTTCAGCGCGTCCGCCCCGTGCGCGGCATCATGCACCTCATGCCCAGCCTCTTCCAAGCTGACCACCAGCAAGTCGGCAATCAGGAACTCGTCTTCGGCAACGACTATCTTCATGGAGAACTCCACCGGGGGACTCTATCCATGAGAGCCGTTAAGCTTCGAGGGGCTTGGCCAGTCCGGTCGAGATGCCGGTGGCTGGTTGAAACGGTCCTTTGATCGCAAGGCCACGTCCGTCGATATGAATTTCCTGAGGAGCAGCCTGGAACGACTGGTCACGGATCTTCAGGACGGACATCACGCGTTTGTATTCTGACCGGATTTCAACTTGGCGCATCATGATAAGATTATCGAGCAGACTGGAGATTTCCGGTCCAGGCGCTGCTACCCCGGACGCGAAAAGGTCACGCAATTCCCACGTGCCCACAGCGGTAACACCCATCGCCCGCAATTCGTTCGTCAATGCCGCAAAGAATTCCACCAAACGACGAGGATGAACGGCTGCACGCTCGAATCCGCCGAGGGAGTCGATGAAAAGCCGCTTCACGCCCCGGGCCGAAACGGCATCAAAGAGTCGATAGGCCAGCTTGTCGAGAAGATTTTCGGTAAGAGGTTGCCACAGGATATCGACTTCTCCCCGTTCGATATGTCCCTGGAGGTCAAGACCCAACGCTTTCGCTTTGATCAACAAACGATCGCGGGACTCGTAGAAGCCAAAATGAAGACCAGGCTCCTCCTGGGAGGCGGCCGAAAGGAAATTCAGGCCGAAGGACGTCTTACCACAGCCCGAGGGTCCTATGAGCAGGGTGATCGATCCTTGCGGAAGTCCTCCGCCGGTAATTTCATCGAAACCCTCTATCCCGGAACGGAGGGGTCTCGGGTCTGGATTGTCGGTCGCTGACGGCGTGTGGAAGGCCGCTTCGATCCGCGGGAAAACACTCACGCCGTCACCAGAGATTTCATACTGATGATATCCGCCCAGAGCAGCGCTGCCCCGCGATTTGCGGGGACGAAGGCGGCGTACGGTGCGGACGCCAACGAGTTCCTCATGGAGCTCCAGCACACCATCCACCATCGTGTGCTCGGGACTCTCATCTTGCACGCCAGCGCTGGTGAGAAACAGGACAGTGCAACCCACAAACGCTGCCTGGCTTTGCACTTCGGCTACGAATGTTTTGACGTCGAGGTCCGTCTCCGCACGGTCGCGGGCATTGAGCAGCCCATCGAACACGATCAGCGAAGCACTTTGACGCTTGGTCTCCTTACGCAGCAAGTCCACGACCGCCCCCAGGCCTTCCTTGCTGAGGGTCTGGAAAACGCTGACATAGACGATGTTGCTGCCAAGCCTCTCCTTTTCGAAGAAGCTTAGTGTGGAGAGCGACTGGAAGAGGCGATCGTGCGTCTCGGCGAGCAGGGTGACATAAAGCACGTTCTTGCCGGCCGCGGCCGTCGCAAAGGCGATCTGATTTGCCAGGATTGTCTTGCCAGCGCCAGGATGACCTTGGACAATGTAGGAAGCACCCTCGACGAAACCACCGCCAAAAACGGTGTCCAGGCCAGGGATCCCGGTCGAGAAGCGGGGAAGGATCTGCGTCACAAATTAGCCTCATCAGCGCGTATTGGCCAAGAGGCCGTTTGCGTTGATAGCAGCCCGCAGTGCCACCGTCAGGATGGCTAGTCGATTTTTTAACACCCTGTTGAACGCGTGAGGAGGTCTAGAAGAGGGCTTGTGCTATCCGGCCCGGAAGAGAAGCGGCATCAAGGGTAAGGAAGAGAAAGAGCGGATGGTGCGGGCGAAGCGGTCGCTCCGAATTTCGCGCCGGGGAACCCCCGCTGTCGCGAGCGCCGAGGTGTCGAACAGCACTACCTATCGGATTCGACCTTCTCTGTGCTTGCCGGGCGGGCAACCGTTCGATTGCCCGCCCGCTTGGCCAGCCACCCCACCGCAGCTTCACGTGGGTGCAGACACAACTAGCCTTCGTATTTTCGGTCGATCAAAGTTTGATGGAGGTGGCCAGCGTACGGAACTTCTCGATGTCCCTGTCGAAGAAGTAGATCTGGGGCGCCTCGTAGGCGACGAGGTACAACTGACCATTGACCATGGCACCGAAAGCCTCGCCCTGGCGGCGCACGTCGTCCGACTTCGTGAAGTTGTAGGTGAACCGGATGCCGGCGTGCCCGCCCAGTTGTGCCGGAGCCTGGGTGTCGATCGCCATCTGGTTGACGGCATACTGGCTGCGGTAGGTCGTCTCGAGAAGCGTCGGTATGTCGGTGACAAGCATGTTGCTGGCCACCTTGGGGAGGGGGCTATTCTTCTTGTCACGCTCGCGCAGCAGCGGCTGGCCTGCGGCGATCCCGCCGAAGAATGTGACCTTGTTCAGCGAGTCGCCGTCAAGCGTCCAGACTTCGACGTTCTTGCCCCCGCTGAGGCTGAGCTTGTTCCACTCGCCTGCGGGCGAAGCGGAGATGCGTGACTTGGCGATGCCTGCCCGAGGGCCAGGGCCGATCAGCGAGTTTGCAAAGGCCGGCGTTGAGCAGGCGGCGAGAAGAGCGATGATGGAAATGGTGAAGCGCGACATGGGATGACCTCAGTTCGCCATAAGGGTGTGGATGATCGCCGCGTCCGAAGCCTCAGGCGCTGCCATCAGGTAAGCGGAGAGTGCGGCGCGGCCTTCCTCGACCTGACCATTGCGGATCAGCGCGAGGCCGAGATTGCGGTCCAGGTCCGGCGCCGCGTAGCCGGCGGCTTTGGCTTCGCGATAGAACTGGCTGGCAAGCTGCAGGTCGCGCGGGTTCGCTCGGGCGCGATAAAGCTCGCCCCGCGCAAACAGAAGGTCCGAGGTCCAGCCGGAGCGGGCTGCCAGGTTCGACAGGATGTAGTCCGTGCCACCGAAATCGTTGAGCTTGTTCTGCGCCGCCAGGAAGCGCGGCAGGTAAGGTGCAAGCGCGTCCTGAAGCTCCTGCTTGCGCGGGTCACCTCCGGCCGGAAGCTTGTCGGCCTCCTGGGCCAGATACACCGCGCGGCTGAGCGGGGTCGGATGCGTGTCGAAGAAGCCTGCGGTGAAGTGCTGCTTTGCCTTCAGCTTGCGCCCGCGCGCCGTGGCTTCCTGTTCCGCCATCAGCGATTTCCAGATTTCGGAAGCTGAATGGGCGGGGTAGCCAGATTGTGCGATGTACTTGAGGCCCAGAAGGTCCGCGGCCGTCTCCTGATCGCGGTTGAAGCGAAAGATGGAGCCGACCAGCGATAGCTGAGCGTTTCCGGTCGGTGTGTTGGAAAGGCCGCCGAGTACCGTTACCCAGGCCATGACATCCGTTCCGGTGCGCCTGTTCTTGAAGCCGTTCAGACCGTGGCGAAGTTCAAAATGGGCGAACTCGTGTCCAAGGACAGCGGCGAGTTCGCCTTCGTTGCGAACCCGAAGGAGGAAGCCGGATTGAACGAACATCGCGCCGTTGGGCATCATCGACGCGTTGAACTGCGGATCTTCCATGGCGTAGAGCCGCACGCCTGCGCAACGCTCCTGGCCGACCTCCCGGCAAAGCACGCCGAGCAGATACTTTTCCAGGTTGCCGTCGCGGATGCGCAAGGGGCTGTCACGCATCCGGCGTTCAGCCTCGTCGGCCTGCATCCACAAGCCGCGTTCATCGACATTCGTCGGCTCGTACGCGGCCGTGTAGGTGGGCAGGGCCAGCGTAGGATCGACAGCATGCGCCGCCGATCCCGCACAGGCGATCAGCGCGCTGGCCAGCAGCGCGAGGGAGCGGCGCATGTCAGTTGCCCGCAGCGGCGACTTCGACCGGTCGGCCGGGGAAGCCTTCAAGCAACTGCGTGACGCGCTTTTGCGCGCCCTCAAGTGTACGGACATCTCCACCCATCTGCCGGTCGGCATTGAGCCAGACCAGTTCGCCGGTCTTGAGATCCACAAGCCCGGCGTAGCCCTGGTGAACGCCGGAAGTAACGCCGACACCGCCGAGCATACCCACGATCTGCAGGACTTTACGGCCAGTGGAACCGTACTCGTCATGCGTGGAGATAAACAGCGCATAGTCAGCCCCCTTCAGGGATGTCAGGCGCGAAAGGCCGTCTCCCATGCCCCACTCGAAGCTCTTGCCGCGCTTCTTGGTCGGCAGCCGGTTGCCTGGGAAAAACTGATATTCGATGACCGAGTCAGCGACGGAATTGAAAAGGTGAGAGTACTGAGTCACCAGTGGGCCATCGCCGGTGGACTGGTCCGAGTATTCAACGACCACATTTCCGAGCTTTGACTGGGCCTGACCAAGAGCGGTCGCAAGGTATCCGCGTGCTTGCGTCGTCCAGTCGGCGTTCGGTTCAAACATACCGCCGGTGGATTGTTCGCCCACATCAACGACCGGCCGCATCAGCACGATACGTACCGTACCCGGCTTCAACGAGAAGCCTTCCTTGTTTCCAGTCTTTTCTTGCGCGATTGCCGGAGCCGACACGCACAAAGACGCCGCAAGCACAGCGGCGCGCAAACAATTTGCAGTTTTCATGAGCCCCCTCATTGAATGCTTGGGGCGTATCGCGTTTTTCGGAGAGAGGGAAGTGTCAGTTTATGGTGTTAAAGATTGTTCATCCCGTACGATCACATATCGGTGGCGAATGCGAGCCTCTACGCGCTGCAGACCATACGCGTTCCCTCTGATTTACCGGTGGTGCTGAGGGCCTCGTTGTGATTTCATCGAAGTGAGCGATGGAGGCAAGCGAAGCTGTGCGGCCTGATCGACCTCGAACCCTTTCCGCCAGCGCGGGATGGCGCCTTGCAGCGGTCGGATCGTCGCTAGGACTTGGCAGAAGCCTTGGCGCGCGGGCGGAGGTGCGATAGCGTCTCTTCATGACGAACAACGACAACCCCAGAGACTTCACCGAAGCGGATGCTGTCCGCGCAACCGAGGCAGCGGGCATCAGCCTGCCGATCAACGACACCAGCGAGCTGTTCGCAGCCCTGACGGCCATGCTGGATTTACCTGTTTCGCCAGCCGAGTTGGAAACGGCACTGCGAAGCGCCTACATCAAACTGCCGCTGAACACCCCTGCGGATCTCGTCAAAGCCTACAATCTCATCCTCGATGTGAAATTGGGCGAGACCGGAGGCAACCCGGCAACCTTCTAGGTGCCCGTCGCCCGCACCATCCAGCAGCAGCGCATGAACGGCCAGTCCTCAGCGATACCGGTGACAGAGAGAGCTGCGAGGGCAACCCTCATGCTCGCCTTATCGCCTCAACGCGCAGAGATGCACCATTGACGTGTATAGCGCGGGTCAGGGCGTGATCCCTTTCAGAATCTGACGCGCGGTGTCGGCGAGCACCGCGCCGGCACCCTTGTCGCCTTTCACCATGGAAGTCATGAACGCCTTCGCCTGCTCCAGCGTGAGGTGCGGTGGGAATGGCGCGACTTCCGGGTCCGTCTTGACCTCGATAAGCGTCGGGCGATCCGCCGCGAGCGCCGTGTCCCAAGCGGCACCTAACTGTTCCGGATCATCGATGAATATGCTTCCCAGACCCATCAATTCGGCGAAGCGCGCGTAAGGCACATCGGGGATGTCCTGCGTGGTCGGGAAACGTGGGTTGCCCTCCATCACGCGCTGCTCCCAGGTGACCTCGTTCAGGTCGCCGTTGTTGAACACGCAGACGATCAGGCGTGGGTCGCTCCACTCACGCCAATACTTCTGCACCGTGATAAGTTCAGCCAGGTTGTTCATCTGCATCGCGCCGTCACCGACCAACGCCACGACCGGTCGTTGGGGATGGGCGAACTTGGCGGCGATCGCATAGGGAACCGCCGCCCCCATCGAAGCAAGGCCGCCCGACAGCGACGCGCGCTGCCCGGCTTTGACCCGGTAATCGCGCGCATACCAGTTAGCGCACGAGCCGGAGTCAGAGGTCACGATGGCATCGGGGGGCAAGCGCGGCGACATCTCCCATACGACCCTCTGGGGGTTAACGGGGTTGGCCTTCGCCATCGCGCGTTGTTCTAGCGTCTGCCACCATTTCGCGACTTCCTGCTCGATGCCCTCACGCCAGCTGCGCTCGGTCTTCCGCTGCAGCAAGGGCAGCAAGGCCCTTAGCGTGTCGGTCGCATCCCCGTGCAGGTTCACGTCGACTGGATAGCGCAGGCCCAGCATGGCGGCGTCGAGGTCGATCTGGACGGCCCGGACCTGGCCATCCTTGGGCAGGAACTCGGCCCAGGGGAACCCTGTGCCGATCATGAGCAGAGTATCGCAGTCGCGCATGAGGTCGGACGACGGTTTTGTTCCCAATAGGCCGATGGATCCGGTGACGAACGGGAGATCGTCGGGAAGCACATCCTTGCCAAGAAGCGCCTTGGCGACACCCGCTCCGAGCACTTCGGCTGCTTCGATGACCTGCGTCGCGGCGCCCCGTGCACCGGCGCCGATCAGGATAGCGACCTTGCTGCCGCTGTTGAGGATCTCGGCTGCGCGCTCGAGATCCGCCCGGCGAGGCGTGACCGACGGCCGCGCATACCCGGTGCCGGAGCGTGTGAAGCCATGCGCCTGCGCCGGATCTTCGTACTTAGTATCCTGCACATCCTTGGGAAGCACGATGACTGAAACATCGTTGCCGGCGATAGCGACGCGGATCGCGCGATCCGTGACATGGCGGGTCTGCGCCGGTGCCGATACCTCCTGCACATAACCGGCCACATCGGCGAAGATCCGGTCCAGATTAAGCTCCTGCTGGTAGCTCCCGCCCCGTACCGTACTTTCGGCCTGGCCAGCGATGGCGAGCACGGGGGCATGGTCCAGCTTGGCATCGTAAAGCCCGGTGAGAAGATGGGTGGCCCCGGGGCCACCCGTCGAGAGGCAGACTCCAAGCTCGCCCGTGAATTTGGCGTGCGCCACGGCCATGAAGGCGGCCATCTCTTCATGCCTGACCTGAATGAACTCGATGCCCGCTCCCGCTTTCTCTGCCCGCTGCAGCGCGCCGAGGACACCGTTGATGCCGTCGCCCGAATAACCGTATATGCGTTTGACGCCCCAGTCCTTCAGGCGCTGGACGAAGAAGTCACTCGTCATTTGAGTCATGCCGCACTCCGTGGGTTCGGCACCCGAAACAGGCGCACCGGTGCCTTCGCCCGACATTGTCCGAGCGCTTTACTCGCCAGTTAACGTTGCCGTTTGCGCGGGGGTTCCTGACGCCGCCGGAGATGGCGCATGTCGGAGCATGCCATCAGTCCTTCGATGCCCGGGCAAGCTGCCCGGATTCTGAGGCTGGATCATCGGCACGACCGGCGAGGTCGGGATCGTTGAACCCGCTTGCTGACCGCGCACGCCTGGCCCCATTCCAGTGTGCCGTCCCCCAGGGAACAGCATCAACTCCGCCTGGCTCTTCGGTGTCTGAAAATTCCTGATAGCCCGCAACGTGGGTCTTCATTTTTGTGCGTAAAGGTATGCCGAGATGTCGCGCGCCTGTTGCGGCGTAATGCCTTGTTCGGGCATGCCGCTGCCGGGGCGAAGCGCCTGTGGATGCATCAGCCATAGCGCCAGGGTTTTGGGCGTGTTCGGCTGAGAACCCGCGATAGCTGCGCGTTGGCCGACATGAGTCAGATCGGGACCGACTTTGCCCACCGCACCGTCGATGCCGGGAATGACGTGACAGCTACCGCATCCGTAGCGTTTGATCGACGATCGTCCCCGTTGCCAGTCGCCCCGGCTCACCATTTCGGCCTGGATCCGGCGCTGGTCTTGGGTTTCGACGTACATCATGGCGCCTGTGCCCGCAGCTACAGCGATGCAGAGTGCGACGAGAAAAGCGAGCCAGCGAAGGCTGGCGGGGATGGGGCGCCTAGACATGAGCAGAGCGCAAGACCTGACGCACGACAAGCAGCGCTGCACCGGCGTGGACGAGGCCCCCCGGCACCCACATGAGAAGGCCGGCCAACTGCTGGTCCTCGGCCGGTGTCATACCGAAAGGAGCGAGGCCGAGGCGTTCATAGCCTTCGTACCACGGGCTCGTCGCGAATGCCATGAGGGCTCCAAGCGCACCGGACACGATGGAGGTGACGACCAGACACAGTGCCGCGAGCGCCGGATTGGTCCTCCGGCTGAGCATCGCGGTCCAGAACAGCAGCGCGCTCACAAGAAAGGAGAGGTGCTGCGCGGCGTGCCAGCCCTCATGGGCCAAGGCAAGATCGAAGAGCGCCGGCGCATGCCAGACCCAGAGCACAGCAGCTTGCAGCAAGGTTGCCGTGACGGGCTCCACCAGAAAGCGCCAGCTTCGCCGTACCGGGGCCGCGCGGCTCCATGCGCCGAAAACGTGTCGGTAGCGGACCGGCAGGCCCCAGAGCATAATGGCCAAAGGTTCCGCCAGGATCAGGAGCGGCGCAGCGGCAAGCATGATGACTTCGTGCTCGAACATATGCGCGCCAAACGAACGTTCACCGGCCTGGTGCAGAGGCGAAACCAGCGCGACGGTGAGCAGAGCCAGCCGACAACGAAGAAGCGGACTCGCCGGGCGAGTGCGGCTGACCCGCGGCCGGAGCGACGCGAAAGCCGGCTTGCACCCACCCCGAACAGTACGAGCGTCAGCAGAAGCGGAACCGTGATCCACGGATCCAGCGTCCATCCCGGCGGTTCGTCATGGGCGATGCCGGTGTCGTGAGCCAGGCCCGGGAACGACCAGGTAGCAAGGCACAAGGCGAGGCAGCGGGCAAACCCGGCGGTCAGCCGACGCATGGCGGGACGATCGACAAGGCCAGCGTCTGGAACAGGATTGCCAGCGCAAAGATCGCGGCAACGGCCAGAGCGAGCCGGGCAAGCCAGGCACTGGCGAGGGGACCCCGGCGCTGGTGCAAAGGCCACGCGATCCGCGCCGCGAGACTGCACAGCAGGATGCTGGCAAGGCCCCAGGCGATGCCGAGCGACGTGGCGTTGCAGCGGAGGTGGAGGAGCGCCGACAGCCCCTGCTCGAAAGCGAACCAGCTTAGTGGCGGCAATGTCAGCGCCAGCCAGACGCGTGCCCGGATGGAAAGGCGCCTGCTCATGATGCTCTCGGCAACCAGTAAACGAGGAGGTAGACCGGCAGCCAGCAGAGGACCACAAAAGTCCAGTAATTGGAGTTGTCCTCGACATCGGCGAACTGATCATCGCCCACCTCGTGCGTGAAAAGCCATGCGCCCAGAACGGCGGTGTCAGCCCAGTCGGTGACAACATGGACCGTGTGCAAAACGAGCAGAAGCCAGATTGCCGAACCATAGGCGTCCTGATGCCAGGGCACGCCGAGATGTGCGAACTCGAAGCCGCGGGGCACGAACAGCAGAAGCGCGATCACCGCCATTGCAAGCGTTCCCCAGCGGACGCCCGCCAGATCCTTCGCACGCGCGCAGCGCAGCACCCAGAGATTGGGTATCTCGCTCAGCAGGAGGCCCGCGGTGAAGATGCCGCTCCACAGCAGGCCGGGCAATTGATCGCCTGCCGGTGGCCAGACTGACGCCTGGGTCATGAGGTAGAGGTAGACGGCCGCCGCGAGCAGGAAGCCCGTGCCTTCGATGACCATGAAGCCGATATTGCCCCACCAGACGAGGTGGCGCGGACCGCTGGCGCTGGCGGGCAGGTTGGAGAGGGTGCCGACGGTCTCGAATTCGCGCGGTCCGCTCATGGCGTAGTCTCCAGCGGTCCTATTTTCGCGCGTGGGCGGCTCGGCCAGAACCATCCTGTCAACGCCGCTCCTATGGGAAGCGCGCCGATCGGGATCGCCCAGGGTGTGAAGATGCTGCCGATGAACATGGCCGAAACGGCGAGCGCCGCCACGAGCGGCCAGATCGAGGGCGCAGCGCTCTTCTGTCGATAAAGTGGCTGCGCGTCCGTTACCGAAGAGACGAGCACTTCGCGTTTGTCGATTGCCATGCCTTCCAAGGCCTTCAGAGGAGCCCCGCCGTTCCACATCGGCGTGAGGCTCTCGACGTGGGGCGTGAAAGCGATGTTGTAAGCAGGAGGCGGCGAAGCAGTCGCCCCATTCGAGGGTGGAGCCGCCCCATGGATCCGCGCCAGCAGGCCTGCCGCGCCAGTAGCTGCAAAGCGCGTTGGCGACGAAGACGAGCCCGCCTGTGACGGCGATCGCGCTACCGGCGGTGGCGATCTGGTTCAGCGTCTCCCAGCCCATGTCGGCCGGGTAGGTATAGACCCGCCGCGGCATTCCCTCCAGCCCGAGCAGATGCATCGGAAAGAACCCGAGGTTGAACCCGCCGACGATGAGGACGAAGGCGACCTTGCCCCAGCGCTCCGACATCAACCGCCCGGTCGCTTTGGGATACCAGTAGCAGAACGCGCCGAAGAGCGGGAAAATCGCTCCGCCGATTAGGACATAATGCAGGTGCGCGACGATGAAGTACGTGTCGGTGAGTTGCAGGTCGAGAGCAGCCGAGGCGGTCATCACGCCTGAAAGCCCCCCGATGACGAAAGTCGCGACAAACCCGATTATCCAGAGCATCGGTGTCGGGAACCAGGTGCGCCCGGTGCCGATCGTCGCAATCCAGCAGAAGATCTGGAGCCCGGCCGGCACGGCGATCGCCATGCTCGCGGCCGTGTAGAAGTCGTTGCCAAGCCGGGGAAGCCCGACGGCAAACATATGGTGGACCCAAAGGCCGAAGGCGAGCGCCCCGATAGAGAGGATCGCCAGAACCAGGACGCTGTGCCCATAGAGCGGGCGGCGTGAAAAGGTCTCCACGATCGAAGAGACGAAGCCGGTCGCAGGCACGAAGATGATGTAGACTTCCGGATGTCCGAAGAACCAGAAGAGGTGTTGAAACAGCACGGCGTCGCCGCCGGCTGCGACTGAGAAGAAATGCGTGGAAACCAGGCGGTCGGCGATCAGCATCGACGTCACCAGCATTACCGCGGGCATTGAAAAGATCGTCATGATCGAAGCAATCAGCATGGCCCAGAGGAATACCGGCATTCGGGCAAGGGTCATGCCGGGCGGGCGCATCTTCAGGATCGTCGCCGCCACGTTGACCGAGGCGGCGAGCGCGGCCACCTCGGTAAAGGTGATCATCTGGGCCCAGATGTCGGCGCGGTGCCCCGGGGAGTAGGCGGGGCCGGAAAGCGGCGGATATTCAAACCAGCCGAGGTCAGGCGTAATGTCGATCGCATGAGCGACCCACAAGGTGAGCACACCGCCGAAATAGAGCCAGAAGCTGAAAGCGCCGAGCCGGGGAAAGGCCATGTTGCGCGCGCCGAGCATCAGGGGAACCAGCCAGAAGGCCATGGCTTCCATGAGCGGGACCGAAACGAGAAAGAGCATGGTCGAGCCGTGCAGTGAGAAGCTCTCGTTGAAGAGCTGCGGCGTCATCCGGGTGTTTTCCGGCACCGAAAGCTGCCAGCGCATGTCGAGCGCAAGCATGCCGGCGAGGAACATCAGGAGGAGCGCCGTCACGATATAGCGCGCGGCGATCCGCTTGTGATCGACCGTGGTCAGAAACCCCCAGAAGCCGGGCGGATCGCTCCATGTCCGGTCCAGATGTTCCAGAAGCGACGGGTCAGGCTTCACCGCAAAGTCTCCAAATACGTGGCGACCGCGTCGGCATCAGCGGGCAGGAGAGGCACGGCGGGCATCGACGTGCCCGGCTTCAGCGCCTGGGGTTGCGCGAGCCAGCCCTGTATGCCGCCCCGGCTCATGGGCAAGGTTCCCGCCGCGATCGATCGGCGGCTGGCGAAATGGGTGAGGTCGGGGCCTGCCCTGCCGGTGGCAGCCGTTCCTCGCACCGTGTGGCACGAGCCGCAGGCCCGCAGGAAGATGGTTGCGCCGTGCCCGTCCTGCTTCTCCGCCATCGCCCCGCTGCCTTGGCGGGCGAGCCATGCGTCGAACTCCGGCTGGCTGTCGACTTTCACGTCGAAAGCCATGTGCGCGTGCTGAGTGCCGCAGAACTCCGTGCACTGACCACGAAACCACCCGAGCCGCCGCGGGGTCAGGTCGATGATGTTGCGACGGCCCGGAATCATGTCGATCTTGCCCGAAACGTTAGGCACCCAGAAACTGTGGATCACGTCGCCCGAGGCAAGCTCGACGCGCGCCGTCCGGCCGAGCGGCAGGTGAAGTTCGTTGGCCGTTTCGATCCAGCGCCCGCTTGCAGGGTCACGATATTCGATGCGCCACCACCATTGATGACCCGTGACCCGGACGATCATGGCATCGTCTTCCCTGGCGGCTACCAACGCCCGGTCGGCGATGAAGCTGCCCACGATCAGGACGGTCAAGCCGACGACGATCGCGCCGGCAGCGGTGTAGAGGCCGCGATCGAGCCGCCTGTCGCCGCCGGCTCCAGCCCCGGCGCCAGTTTGGTGGCAGGTCCGTGCGCGCAGGATGGACCAGAGCAAGCCCGCGAGCACCAGTAGATAGACCCCGCCGCACACGATCATCATCAGCATGAAGAGGGAACGCAGGGCGTCGGCCTGCTCGCCTGCCGGAGACAATGGCGACTGGATCCCGGCGCATCCGCTCAGCACCAGCAACCAAAGGCAAACCGCCGCAGCCCTCATAACGGCCCTGACCAGCGCGAGCCCTGCGGCTCGCCTTTCTGATCAAGCGACGTGCGTCGCCGCTTTTCCGGGAAATGCCGGGGAAGGCCGCGGACATAGGCGGTGAGCTGCCAGAGCTGTTCGATCGGAATCGTTCTTTCATAATCGTGCCCGGGGCGATGGCGGGCGATTGCCTGATAGACTTCCGCGAAGCCGCCGCCGTGGCGCCACTGGCCATCGGGCAGGTTCGCTGCGCCCGGAGCACCGTCGTCGTGACAGCCGGAGCAGCCGTACCAGGAGAAGTAGCGACCGCCCTGGGCAACCTGATAGAGGTTGGCCTGATAGGCCGCTATGCGGGGGTCCGCGTTTCCTGTCGGTGCCGTTTGCGGCAGGCTCGGTCCAAGGTTCCGCGCCTCCCTGCTGCAGGCGGCGAGCGCGGGGAGGCTGGCCAGCGCCAGTATCAGTATCGTTGCGCCCCTCATGCGGACGATCAGGTCTCGATGCGAACCGGCACCGCCTTGGCCGCAGGCGTCTTGGACTGCTCGTCATGATACCACAGCGGAATGAGGGGGTTCATCTCGGGATAGTAGGCACCGATACATCCGCGTGGCAGCAGGAAAGGCGTGACGGTAAGCCCGTCGACCTTCCGATGCACGCCGTCCTGTGCATCGCTGACAAGCGCCACGACCTGTCCGTTTTCCAGACCGGCGGCGGCGATGTCCTCGGGGTTCATGAGCACGACGTCGCGCGTTCCTTCGATCCCGCGCAGCCTGTCCGAATAGCCGTAGATCGTGGTGTTGAACTGATCGTTTGAGCGCAGGGTCACGAGCCGGTAGCGTCCCTCGGCGGCCGCGAAACCCACGGACGTCATTGTTTTGGGGACGGTAAATTCCGCCTTGCCGCTTTCGGTCTTCCAGACGCGCTCGCGCGCCGAGTTGCCGCGATAGAAGCCGCCCGGGGTGAAGACCCGCGCATTGAAATCATGGAACTGCTCCGGGTAGGTCTCCTCGATGAGATCCCGGATTTTCGCATAGTCGGCGGTCCACTCGTCCCAACGCACCTTCGGGTTCGGCGGCAGCGTGGCCTTGGCGATGCCAGCAACGATCGCCACCTCGCTTTTCAGATGCTTGGAGGCGGGCTTGTTCTTGCCAAGCGAGCCATGGATGCAGGAGAGCGAATCCTCCATCGTCACGGCCTGCGCGCCGCTTTTCTGCACATCCTCTTCGGAGCGGCCGAGACAGGGCAGCAGATAGGCCACTTCGCCGTTGATGAGGTGGCTGCGGTTTAACTTCGTCGCAATCTGAACCGTCAGGCGCATCTTCTGCCAGGCGGCTTCCATCTTCTCGCGCTCGGGTATGGCGCGGACGAAGTTGCCGCCCAGCCCGATGAAGGCCTTCACTTCGCCGGACACGATCTTCTCGCAGGCCTTGACGGTGTTCAATCCTTCCTCGCGCGGCGGCTCGAAACCGTACTGCTCGGCGATCTTGTCCAGCGGCACGAGTTCCGGCTTCTCCGCGATGCCTACCGTGCGCTGACCCTGCACGTTGGAGTGGCCGCGCACCGGCGAGATGCCGGTGCCCTCCCGGCCGACGTTGCCCTTAAGAAGCCATAGGTTGGTGAGCGCTGCCAGGTTTTCGAATCCGTGGACGTGCTGGGTCAGGCCCATGCCGTACATCGCGATCGAGCGCTTGGCCTCTACGTAGATCTGCGCGGCCTCTTCGAGATCGGCGCGGGTAAGACCGCTTTCACGTTCGATCTCCTCCCAGCTTGTCGCCTCGGCATGGGCCTTCATCGCCTCGAAGCCGCTGGTGTGCTGCTCTATGAAGTCAACGTCGAGGACGTGGAGCTTTTCCTCGGCCCACTTTTTCTCCTCTGCGGCCAGGACATGTTTGATCAGGCCGGTGATCGCGGCGATGTCGCCGCCCGCTTTCACCTGGAGGTAGAGCGTCGAGATCTGTGTCTCCTTGGGAGTCAGCATCTCCACGGGGCTCTGCGGATTTTTGAACACCTCCAGCCCTTTTTCGCGAATGGGGTTGAAAGTGACTATCTTGCAGCCGCGCTTCACCGCCTCCTGTAGCGGATGGAGGAGGCGAGGGCTGTTCGAGCCCGTGTTCTGGCCGAAGAAGAAGATCGCGTCGCATGAGTGGAAGTCCGAAAGAACGCAGGTTCCCACGGGCGAGCCGATCAGCTTCTTCAAGGCGACCGACGTGGTCTCGTGGCACATGTTCGAACTGTCGGGCAGATTGTTGTGCCCGTAGAGCCGGGCGAACAGGGCATAGAGGTAGCTCGTCTCAAGGCTCGCGCGGCCCGAGGAATAGAAGACTGTTGCGCCGGGATCGATCGCCTTCAGTTCCCGGCCGATGGCGGCGAAGGCTTCTTCCCAGTCGCAGGCCACATACTTGTCGGAGGCGCGATCGTAACGCATCGGGTGAGTGATGCGGCCGAGTTGCTCGAGATCATGATCCTTCCAGGTCTTGAGCTCGCTGACCGTGTGCGCCGCGAGAACTTCAGGCGTACAGCGCCGAGAAGTCAGTTCCCACAAGGTCGCCTTTGCGCCGTTCTCGCAAAACTCAAGGGGATGAGGCTGGGCAGGCTTGGTCCATGCGCAGGACACGCACATGAATCCCTTCACCTTGTTCTGGCGGCGAAGGGTATTCAGGACAGCCGGGCTCGGCTTTTCTCGCCAGGCGATTTCCGCCATGCCGCGAACGGAGCCCCAACCACCTTCGGCCCCTTCGTAGTGGACCGTATCCTCTTCCTCAGCCATCCCGATGCGCCTCCAGTGGGATCATAGACCGCTATTCGGGCAAGATGTTGCCTTACATCCAGCCCTGAAAATTCAGGAGCTGCAGTACGGCTGATACGTGCCCGGAACACGGCCGAACTGTAATAAAGCGCCGTCCGGATCGATGTTCCTGCAGTTCCAGGAGCTGGTCGATGGCTCCCCGGTTCCCTGACGGGGAAGGCCGCGGACGAGGACTACCGCGCATCCGTTGACACGGGTTGATTGTAAAACCCGCGCAGCCGCGCACTGCGCCCGTGGGCGAAGCAGTGCGCGGCCTCGGCTGGTCAACTCCTGATGAAGGCGAGCAGATCGGTGTTCACGACGTCGGGATGGGTGGTGCACAAGCCGTGCGGCAGCCCCTGGTAGGTCTTCAGGATGGCGTTCGGGAGAAGCTTGGCCGAAAGTGGCGCCGAGTCCGCATAAGGTACGATCTGGTCGTCGTCGCCGTGCATGACCAGCGTCGGCACCTCCATCCGCTTCAGGTCGTCGCTGAAGTCGGTTTCGCTGAAGGCCTTGATGCAGTCGTAATGGGCCTTTGCGCCGCCCATCATTCCCTGTCGCCACCAGTTCTGGATGACACCCTGGTCCACCTTGGCGCCCGGCCGGTTATAGCCGTAGAACGGGCCTGAAGGCACATCCAGGAAGAACTGGGCACGGTTGGCGACCAGCGCGTCGCGGAAGCCGTCAAACACCTCCAGCGGAAGCCCGCCCGGGTTCTTCTCCGATTTCACCATGACCGGCGGCACGGCACCGATCAGCACCGCCCGGGAGACGCGGCCGGGCTTCGCGCGGGCCACATAGCGCGCGACTTCGCCGCCTCCTGTCGAATGGCCGATGTGGATCGCGTCCTTCAGATCGAGCGCATCGGTAAGCGCCGCCACGTCGGCGGCGTAGGTGTCCATCTCGTTGCCGAGGAAGGTCTGCGTGGAGCGGCCGTGACCGCGGCGGTCGTGCGCGATGACGCGGTAGCCCTTCAGCAGGAAGAACATCATCTGGTTGTCCCAGTCATCGGCACTGAGCGGCCAGCCGTGATGGAACACGATCGGGGTCGCGTTCCTTGGCCCCCAGTCCTTGTAGAAGATTCGCGTGCCGTCGCTTGTCTCGATGTAGGTCATGCTGTCAGTCCCCTGTCGTCCAGTTGCTGGGAGAAGATGAGGAGTGTTTCCGGCGGCCCCGACGAGAGCTGCGCCCGCGCTTTTCCACCCTGCGACGGAGCGGCGCTTTCTACCATCCTCCCGGCCAGCCGAGAACCGCTAAATGTGCGCTTCTGCACACGAGGGGCCATCCTTCGCCTCCACCCGAATTTTCCCGGCGCGGAATGGACGCGGGCCTGCGGCTCAGCGGTCATCCCGGTGTCATCAAGGGCAAGTAACCGCCCTCCCGCCAGAACACCAACGTGAGGGAAAACCAAGTAAAATGGCAAACAAGAATGCCGTGAAATCCGGCTTTCGTCTGACCTGCGCGGTCGCTGCGCTGCTGATTCCGGCGCACGTATTCGCGCAGGACCTCGCTGCGGCCGATCCGGCTTCGGGCGAGGGCCTCGGCGATATCGTGGTGACCGCAGAGCGCCGGACCGAGAACCTGCAGAACGTTCCTGTCTCCGTCGGAGTCGTCAGTGGTGACCAGCTGCGCGGCCTGCAGGCCGGCGGCGACGACATCCTGTCGCTCTCGGGCCGCGTCCCGGGCCTTTACGCCGAGACCACCACCGGCCGCATCTTCCCGCGCTTCTACATCCGCGGCCTCGGCAACATCGACTTCTACCTTGGCGCCTCGCAGCCGGTCTCGATCATCCACGATGATATCGTGCTCGAACACGTCGTGCTGAAGTCAAATCCGGTCTACGACATGGACCAGGTGGAAGTGCTGCGCGGGCCGCAGGGTTCGCTGTTCGGCCGCAACACCACGGCAGGCATCATCAAGGTCGACACCATCCGGCCGTCGACCGATCGCTGGACGGGCCGCGTCAACGCCAGCTACGGCGAGTACAACTCGGTCAACGTGGACGCGGGCGTCGGCGGGCCGCTGATTCAGGACACCCTCGCGGTGCGCGTCTCCGGGCTCTATCAGCGGCGAGACGATTGGGTGGACAACCTCTATGATGGCCCCAGCGCCGACGGCACCGTCTCGCCCAAGAAGAACGCCATGGGAGGCTTCGAGGAGCGCGACGGGCGCATCCAGCTGCTGCTGGAGCCGGTGGGCAGCAATTTCTCGATGCTGACCAGCTTCCACGGGCGCAGTTACGAGGGCACTTCGACGATCTTCCACCGCAACGCGCTCAAGAAAGGCTCGAACTCGGTCGAAGCCGAACCGCGCGACAAGATCGCCCTCGACGAGGCACACAACAACCCGCAGGCCTACGACACTTACGGCGCATCGAACCGCATCGCACTGGACTTCGGCCCGGTCACGCTGACTTCGATCACAGGCTGGGAAACCACCAAGGGCTACAGCCGTGGCGACACCGACGGTGGCGCGGGTGCGGACTACCCGGTAAACGGTGTAGCCAACGGCTTCGGCCAGTCGCAGGGCAACGTGCGCGACCTCGATCAGCTCACGCAGGAACTGCGCCTGGCGAGCAACGGTGACACCCGCTTCAAGTGGCAGGTCGGCGCGATGTGGTTCGAAGAGCGCAACATCACCGACTTCTACCAACGCGCCTACTTCCTCGAAGGCGCCGCCCGCAATCCCAACAACTGGGTGCGCCTGCGCAACGAGAACACCAGCTGGGCGCTGTTTGGTCAGGCGAGCTACGAGCTGGCACCGGGCCTGACCGTGACCGCCGGTGGCCGCTACACCAACGACACCAAGAAGACCCGCCTGCTCAAGACCGCCGACCGCGCGGACGGCACCGTCACTTACACCGGTCGCCGCTACGTCCGCCTCTCGGATGAGAAGCCCAGCTGGGACGTGAGCGTGATGTATGAAGCCAGCCCCGAGGTCAGCGTCTACGCGCGCGTTGCCGAAGGGTTCCGTGGACCAACGATCCAGGGCCGCTCGGCGGTGTTCAACTCGGACTTCACGACGGCCGATTCCGAGACGATCCTGTCAGGCGAAGCGGGCATAAAGACGACGCTGTTCGACAACAAGGTGCGCTTCAACCTGTCGGGCTTCGCCTACCGGGTGAAGGACATCCAGCTCAACGGCAACGACAGCGACGGCAACGGTGTGCTGTTCAACGCCGACAAGGCCGAGGCCTACGGTCTGGAAGCCGAGCTGGAGGCGCGTCCGATCCCCAACCTCACGCTGACGGCGGGCCTCAGCCTGCTGCACACCGAGATCAAGGATCCCGATGTCTACGCGCAGGTCTGCGCTCTCAACGGCACCGTCGTCTGCACCGTGGAGGACCCGACGATCACCAACGCCCGCGGCGTCTTCGCCCAGATCGACGGCAACCCGCTGCCCAACGCACCGAAGTACACCGCCAACCTCACCGCGCGCTACGACGTACCGCTGGGCAACGGCGGCACGCTCTTCGCGGCGACGGACTGGATGCTGCAGGGCCACACGAACTTCGTGCTCTACAAGACCAGGGAGTTCCACTCCGACGGCGACTTCGAAGGCGGCCTGCGCATCGGCTACACCGCTCCCGGCGGCCGCTACGAGATGGCGGCCTTCGCACGCAACATCACGAACGAGAAGAACCTCAAGGGCGTGATCGAGAACTACATGGCCGCGGTGTTCAACGAACCCCGCGTCATCGGTGGCTCCATCTCGGCCAAGTACTGAGAGTGAGGACCGGACCGGCAGGCACGATGCCCGCCGGTCCGGTCACCGACCCGCCTGCATGGCGCCGGGCTGTCTTGAGGCAACTTGCCCAGGTGACAGGTCGCCTGCTCGGCGCTACTGTCCCGGGTCGATGGAGACGCTCCGCACTTTCTTCAGGCAGCACAACGCGCTGGCTTTCGCGCTCATCGCGATCGCGCTGTGCCTGAAGATCATCGTGCCAAGCGGATACATGGTGGCGCAGGACACGCGCACCATCACCGTCCAGATCTGCCATGATGCAAGCGGGGAGGGACCCGATCTCAAGATCGCGGTGCCCATGAAGGCGTCCCAGAACGAGGTGCCGGGCAAGCCTGCGAAGGGTGAATGCCCTTACGGCGCGCTCTCGATGGTCTCTCTGGGTGGGGCGCACCCGGTTCTGCTGGCGCTCGCCATGGCGTTTATCATGGCCCTGGGCTTCGCGCCCATCCGTTTCGCGCTCGCGGAGCACATCTCCAATCTGCGCCCGCCCTTGCGCGGCCCTCCGGTACTGATCTGACACGCTGAATCGTTTGTCGGAAACGGCCGGAAGCGCTGCCACGCGCTGTCCCGGCCCCTGCCGGAGCCGTATTTCATGTTGGTTCTTGCCTTGCGCTCCCGTGAGCGCGCCGGTTCGCAGTGCGCGCTGTCGATTTCTCCCGTCCCGCCGGATCGCGCACGATGATGGCCCGGCCGCGCGTTTTCCTTCGTAAGGTCCATCTGTGGCTTGGCCTCAGCCTCGGGCTGATCTTCGCCGTGCTGGGGCTGACCGGGTCGGCACTGGTCTTCTATGTCGAGATCGACAAGGCTCTGCACCCGAAGATCGAGCAGGTCTCCGCCGCACGCGCTCTCGATTGGAATTCCGCCGCGTGGGACCGCGCCCTTGCAACGGGCCGGGCGCACTGGAAGGATCAACGCGGCAGATGGTCCTTCGAAGCGACCGAAGAAGCCGGCGCCATTCCCGCCCGGTTCTATCCCGCCTCCGATCACGGCGACCACCACCATGCCGATCGCGAGATGGTGTGGTTTTCCGCCGACGGCTCCCGCGTCCTGCGCGCCGAGCCCTGGGGCGGATACCTCATGAGCTGGCTGTACCAGCTCCACATGGACCTGCTTGCGGGCGATCCCGGGCGTCAGGTCGTGGGCTGGTCCGGCTATGCCGTGCTCGTCCTGCTGATGACGGGCCTTGCCGTGTGGTGGCCGCGCGCAAGCTGGGGCAAGGCGCTGGCCTTCAGGCGCGGTGCCGCACCGTTGCGCCGGTTAAGGGACCTTCACAAGCTGAGTGGTCTCTGGAGCTTCATCCTGCTCCTCATCCTGTCCGGCACCGGAGCGCTCCTTGCGCTGCCCGAGGTCCGAACCTCCCTGCTTGCCGCTGCCGTGGCCAGGCCCGACGCGATGCCGCGCCCGGTCTCAGCGAGGGCGTCGGGCGAACAGATTTCCATCGCACGGGCTCTTTCGGCAGCCCACCACGCACTGCCGGATGGTCGTCTTTCCTTCGTGGACGTACCGGAACCGGGATCCGAACCGTTCCGGGTCCGCCTCCAGGTCCCGGGTGATCCGCACCGCCGCTTCCCCGGCAGCTACGTTTTCATCGACCAGCATTCAGGAGCAGTCCTTGCCGTGCACGACGTGCGGCGCGGCAACGCATCCACCACCATCATCGCGTGGATACGGGTGCTGCACGACGGCACGATCGGTGGTCTTTCCACCCGCATCCTGGCCCTGATCGTCGGTCTCGTTCCCACGGTACTTTTCGTCACCGGCATCCTTCACTGGGGCCGCCGCACGCGGGCGCGCGCCACATCACTTGCAACACGGAGCAGATCTTGAAAGCATCACTCCTCGCCCTCCTTGCCGGGTTGGCGGCTACGCCTGCGTTTGCCGACGAGGCGCCCCGCAACCCCACGATCACGGTGACCGGCCATCGCGACCAGGTGAAGCTGGAACAGCGCAGCGACGCCGGCAGCCGGCTCGATCTCACCGTGATGGAAACTCCGGCCAGCATCGAGACCCTGACCCGGGCCGATCTGGAGTTCCGTGGACTAAGGACCGCACGCGAGGCCTTCGCCGACGTCCCCGGCGTCATAGCCGGCAACGTGCCCGGCAACCCTGCCGTCGTCAGCATGCGCGGCTTTGCAGGCAATGTCGTCTCGATCCTGCAGGATGGCGTGCGCATCTCCTCCTCCACCGTGGTCCAGCGCGACACCAACACCTGGCATTTCGACCGGATCGAAGTCATCAAGGGACCGGCGTCGGTGCTGTTCGGCGAAGGGGCGCTCGGCGGCGTCATCAACAAGGTGACGCGTAAGCCAGCCTTTGACGGCAATCACCTGGATGCGCTTCTGAGCTACGGCAGCTTCGACACGCTCTCGGCGGGGGGCGGCGTCAACTACCAGCTGTCGGACACGCTCGCCCTGCGCGCAGACGCCAGCTACCTCCATTCCGACAGCCTCTATGACGTCGACAACAACGAGACGCGATCGAGCGGCTTGACCGCCAGCCTGCTGTTCCAGCCTACGGCCGACCTCTCCGTTCTGCTGGCGGTCGATCATTACAGCGACCTTTCGGACAGCGCGTATCAGGGAGCGGTGCTCATTCCACTGGCCTTTGCCCGCGATCCGGCGAGGGCGGTGTCCACGGCCAACGGCATGGTGATCGACAAGGTCACGCGCCGCCGCAACTACACACCCCATGGCGGCTACTCCGGCGCGGACGACACGACCTTACGCTCCCGCATCGACCTGAAGCTTGGCGCCGGCTGGTCGCTGGGTACCGATCTGCTCTGGTACACTGCGGACCGTGCCTTCGTGAACAACGGCACGCGCACCTTCATCGCGCCAAGCCTCGGCTTTCCGAACGGCAGCATCCAGCGCGTTCTCACCCGCTTCTATCATGACCACGCGTTCTGGAACGTGCGCATGGCCCTGGCCAACGAAGGCAGGATCGCCGGGCTGCGCAATCGCTTCACGATCGGCGCCGAGTACAATCACACCGACCTCTCCAGCCTGCGGGAGACGAGCACCGGCACACTGGTTCCGCAGGTCGATCCTTTCGATCCGGCCGTCGGGACGTTCCCGATGGACGGGACGCAGTATCGCGCATCGAACGTCAACTTCGATTCACGTCTGAGGACCGCTTCGATCTTTGGCGAGAACGCCCTGAACCTGACGGGGAAGTTGCTTCTGGTCGGCGGCATCCGGTACGATCACATGGATCTCGACCGCGCCTCGACGGATTATCTCATCACGCCCAACCCCGTCACCCGCGCCAATCCCCGGTACGACCCGATTTCCTGGCGCGTGGGCAGCAGTTATGCGGTGATGCCGGGCCTCACGCTCTACGGGCAGTACACGACCGCCGTCAGCCCGGTGTCCTCGATCCTGCTGATGCCGCTGGCCAACACCCGGTTCAAGCTGACCAAGGGCTTTTCCTATGAGGCGGGTTTCAAGCTCCTGGCCTTCGACAAGCGCCTGACGGCGACCGGCGCTGCCTACAGGATCGTTCAGGATGACATCATTACCCGCGATCCGAATGATCCCACCCTTACCGTGCAGGGCGGAAGGCAGTCTTCACAAGGCGTGGAGCTGAGTCTGGACGCCGCCATTTCCGACACACTCTCGCTCGGCGGCAGCGTCAGCTATGCCGACGCTCGGTACGACGAGCTGATCGAGGCGGGCGGTATCGACCGGTCCGGCAACCGGCCGGTCAACGTCCCTTCGACGACTGCGGCGGCCAACGTGGCTTACACGCTGCCCGGCGTGCCCGTGACGCTGAGCGGATTCGTTCGTCATGTCTCGGGCTTCTACACCGACACCGCGAACACCATTCTGGTCAAGGGCCGAACCACCTTCGACGCGGCAGTGTCCTGGAAGATCGACGATCAGGTTATTCTGGCGCTGCGTGGGCGCAATCTCACGGACGCGTTCTACGGCGAGTATTCCGGGTATGGCTCCAACGACATCTACGTCGGCGCGCCCCGCAGCGTGGAGGTGTCGCTGGCGACGCACTTCTGATGAGCCGGGTCGGTGCAACGGTCTGCAGAGCTATTCGTCTGCCGGCCGTACAACCAGGCCCAGCGCATCCTCATCAGCGGTTGCTGCCGCCATCTCGGCGCGGGCGGCAGCGATGCGGGCGAGAGCCTCGATCAGCTTCACCTGCGCGCTGGTCGCACTCTCCTCACGCTGGTTGACCAGGAAGAAGTCGCTCGATCCGAGATCGAAGCGGCGGCGTTCCGCGTTCCCGAGCCGCTCGGCCAGTGCGGTTTCGCGCTCAGTCGTCTCCACCAGCTGCCGGGCCGTTTCCACCTCGATGCCAATGGCGGCGACTTCAGCCCGGATCTTCTCGGCGAGCAGTTGCTGCTTGATGCTCAGCTCGTCGATCTTCGCCTGCGTCTCGGCCAGCTTGCCCTCCGCCTTGCGGTTCTGCAGCGGGATCTTGAAGGTGACGCCCACGATCATCTCCAGCGGTGTGCGGCTGTACCCGCCGAGCCCTTCGGGCCCCACGTCCTTGGCGACTTCGCCACGCACGTCCAACCGTGGCTTCATGTCGTTACGCGCGAGTGCCAGCCTGACCGTCGCCTTGTCGATCTCCTCCAGAAGGATGGCGAAGTCCGGGCGGCCTTCCAGGTTGAAGGCGGGATCGATCCTCAGCCCGCCAAGGGCGCTCGTCTCCTCAGGCAGGCGCGTGTCCTCGACGATGACCGGCAGGCCCTGTTCGTCGCGATAATAGAGCGAGAGCTTGATCGCGGCCACGCGGAGAGCCTGCTGCGCCTCCACGACGAAGGCCTGTCGCCTGACCAGATTGGCCTCGTTCTCCGTCAACAGAATGTCGGGCCTCGCCCCCAGCGCGACCTGGCGCTCGATGCCATGCGTGCGATCCTGCGCCAGCGCCAGCAGCGCCTGATACGCCTTGAGCTTCAGTCCGGCTGCCACCCACTTCTGGTAGGCGTCGATCGCCCGGGCCTGCACGCCTATGCTGGTCGCCTTGGTCTCGAACCGGGCGATGTCAATGTCGTTGGCAGCAAGCCGGAATTCGGATCGCCGCGCGTCGATCAGACGATCGCGCAGGAGAGCATAGAGCGCGCCGACCTTCACCTCACCCAAACGGTTCGTATAAGCCTTGTCCTCATAGACCGGGAAGTCCCCGCGCGAAACGCGGTACTGGCCGTAGATGTAGCCGCCATTGTCCGGAAACGGCTGTTCGGCCTTTTCGGCGACTTCGGTGCCGTCATAGTAGCCTTCGACCCGGCTGCGCCCCTCGACCGCGAACACCGTGTCGAACGCCCCCTGCGCCGTCAGCGCCCGCGCCTCGGCCTGGCGGTTGCGGGCAAGGGCGGCGATGATGTCGGGCGCGGAGCGGGCGGACGATCGCAGCACTTCATCCAGCGTCAGTGGGCCGCTGCGGGCCGGGGTGGTCGCCGCCGCTTCGCCGCCGCTGTTCTGCACCCCTGCCTGCGCCTGAGCGGCGGCTGCCGTCGCGGACCAGAGCAGCGCTACCGCACCGATCATGATGCGCATGGTCACTTCTTTTTCTTCTCGATCGAGCTTTTCCCGGCCTCGGCGTCTTCTTTCTGCGCCACCTGATCCTGACCGAAGTTGAGCGGGAAATCGTTGAGCTGGCGCCACAGTTCATAGCCCACCGTCACGTTGTTACCCTGAATCCAGCCGAGCACCTTGCTGCCCTGGCGGACGAAGCGGCGTTCGGGCCAGGCGGGCTTGCCGGGGCGGGGCTCAACAAGCACGCGAAACAGGCCATCTGCGCGCGGGGTCGGGTCGACGGAGCGGACCTGCCCGTCATAGATCCCTGCTGCGAAGGCCGGCCAGCCGCTGAACTGAAAGGCGGGGAAGCCCTCGAACTCCAGCCGCACAGGACGGCCGTGGTCAACCAGCGGGATGTCGCGGCCATTGACGTAGAGTTCGACCGCACGCTCGATCTGCTCCGGCGCGATCATCGCCAGGACCGTGCCGGCGGAAATCAACGCACCACCCGCACCCGCATTCAGCGATTGTATGCGCCCGTCCCGGGGCGCGGTGACGACCTGCGCCGACTGGCGCCGCTGCTGCACTTCGATCTGCTTCAGCTTCGCACGCGCCTCGGCAAGCTTGGCGTTCGCGTCGGCCACCTTGATCTGAGTCTGTTCGTAGTCCCGCCGCGCGGCGAGACCTTCGGCGTAGAGCTGACGGGTGCGTCCGACGTCGATCGCGGCAACTGAGCGAGACTGCTCGATCGCGCTGATCTGTGCCTCGATCTGGGCTTTTTCGGCCGCCAACCGCTCCAGAAAGTCGGGATCCACGTCGACCACGCGGACGATCGGCTGGCCGGCCTTCACCAGCTGACCATCGCGAACGAAGAAGCGGTCCACGCGGCCTTCGACCAGAGAGGACACCTGCTGCGGCCGCTCGTCCGGGTCAAGCGCGATGACCTGGCCGCGTCCCTGCGCCGTCTGCCGCCAGGGCACGAAGAGGATGGCGACCATCAGCAGAATGCCGAGCAGGATAAGCCAGGCGACGACAACGGCCGCGCGAGGCGGTCTGAGGCTGGCGAGGGATCGGAAATGCCTCAGCTGGGCCGCCTCGATCGTCATGGCCGCGCCTCCCGCGTGGCCACGAACCGGGCGAGGGCGGCCTGATCGGCAAAGCGGTGCTGCGCGCGCGCACCAAGCCAGTAGTAGCCATCAAGGTCCAGCGCTTCGGGACGGCCGGTGAAGAGGAGCACCGTCGTCCCATGCTCCCGCAGCCTATGAAGCGTCGTGCGCAGAGCCTCGGCAGGCATCATGTCGTAAAGCTGGGACAGGAGCAGCACCTTGGGACCACTCAGTAGCGCCATGGCAAGCTTCAGCTGCATTACTTCGACGATGGAGAGGGGCGAGCCCGAACTGGCGAGCCGCGTGTCCAGACCATTGGGCAGGCTGGATATGCGCGCGGCAAGGCCAACCATGTCGAGCGTCTGCATGATCCTGGCCCCGTCAGAGACGCTGCCTGTCGCCAGATTGAGATATTCGCGGATCGTAACATCCACGATCGTCGGGCGATTGAGCACGACTACCGCCGATCGCAGCAGATACATGTCGAAGCTGCCCAGTTCGCTGCCTCCGATCGACAGCAACCCGCGATCGGGAGTGGCATGGCGTTTCAGCAGCAACGCGATCTGGCTCTCGACACCGGGCTCGGCCACCACGATGGCCTGCTCGCCACTGCCGATCGCGAAGTCGAAGCAGGAGCGGTTCAGCGCGACCTCGCGGAAGTGCACCGAGCCGTCAGGCGGCGCCTGCCCGCTCAGCCCCGCCGGTTCCTGCGGTATCGCGAAGATCTGCGACAGCTCCTCCGAACTCGCCACCAGGTCGTAGAAGGTGTCGAGATACCATCCGAGTTGATAGATGCCGTAGAAGACGCCGGACAGGATCAGCTCCGCCGCCACCAGCTGACCGATGGAAAGCTGCCCGGCCAGGATGAGGTTTCCGCCCAGCGCCAGCAGCGCCGCCGCAGCCAGCGCATAGACCAGGAAATAGCCAAGCGCCTGCGCGAAGCTGTAGCGAAAGTAGCGGCGGTGCGCCTGGATGTAATTGGCCGTGACCGCTTCGGACCGGTCCATGGCGAAGTCGAGGTGACGCGCTGACTTGTAGAACCCGTTGGAGGCGCCGACACTTTCGAGCCAATGGGCCGCTTCATGCTTGGCATGGGAGACGCCGACAGCGCCGGTGATCGCCCCATGGCGCCAGACCAGCCAGATCAGCAGGCACACCGCCACGAGGATAATGTTGAAGGCCAGGAAGAAGGGATGATAAAAACTGGTGAGGACGAGGCCCACGGCTCCCTGAAGGATGATCGTGAAGGCGCCGATCACCAGGCTGGGCACGGCCTTCTGGACGACCACCATGTCGAAATAGCGATTGAACAGGCTGCCGCGGCTGTCGTCGGCGAAGAACGGGTTTTGCGCATGGACGGCCCGCACCGTGACTTCGGCCACGACGCGGGCGAAGATGCGGCGCTCGAACATCGCCAGCAGATAGATGCGAAGTGCGCTCAATCCGGCGACCAGCAGGAGCAGCACCAGTAACACGCCCGACAAGATCCACAGCGGCGCCGCCAGCCCGGTACGCGCTACCGAATTGATCAGCAGCTGCACTGAAATCGGCATCGCGAGTGACAGAAGGGTGATCGCCAATGTGTAGACGATGCCGACGTTCACATAGCCTTTGTCGGGCCCAACGACTTCCGAGAGCCATGCGGCAGCGCTCCGCAGACCCAGATACTCACCAGCCAAATCGAACCTCTTGGAGATGCCTTTGGCGCTCGTATATGCAGGCGCATCGGCAAGACAAGAGCCGATGCTGCGGTGCAACATAAACTCACAAAGCCGCAATGGCTTCCCGCAGAGGCGGACTGAACGGCAGGCGTGCCCGCGCCGAACCCGTCAGCGCTGATTACGCCTTGCGTTCACAGCCGCACGCCTATCGCGCGCTCTTTGGCAAGGCATAAGCCACGATGCTGTCGCCCGCTTTCGTGCCCAGGCTGCCGTGGCCTCCGGCCGCGATCACGACGAACTGTCGGCCGCTTTCCGCCGACCAGTAGCTCATCGGAGTTGCCTGTCCACCCGCCGGCAGCCGGCCTCGCCACAGCACCTCGCCGGTGGTGACATCGTATGCACGAAGATAGTAGTCGAGCGCGGAGCCGAGGAACGCAACGCCGCCCGCCGTGACGATCGGACCGCCTAGCGAAGGCACGCCCATCTTGAACGGCAGCGGAATCGGTGACTGGTCGCGCGTGGTGCCATTGCGGTGCTGCCACACCTTCTTGCCCGTCACGAGGTCGATGCCGGTCACGTAGCCCCATGGCGGCGCCTGGCACGGAAGGCCGAGCGCCGAACGAAAGGCATTGAGTGCCACGGCGTAAGGCGCGCCATGGTTGGGATTGAAGCCCTTGATGTCGGACCCGGCCAGGTCGGAACCTCCGGAAGGGCCCTGCGGTTCATCCGATGCGGCGGCCGCGCGCGGATCCGTGGGATTTTCACGCGGGATGAGCTTGTCAACGAAAGCAATGTAGTTCGGGTGCGCGATGGCAATCATGCGCACCGGGTCGTAGGCCATGCCGCCCCAGTCCATGACGCCGAAGTTGCCTGGAAAGACGAGCGTTCCCTGTTCGGAGGGGGGCGTGAACGGCCCTTCGTAGCGCAGGCGCTGGAAGGCGATCCGGCAGGCAAGCTGGTCGAACATCGTCGCGCCCCACATGTCCGCTTCGGTCACGGGCTTCTCGGGCATGAGGCTGACAGAGGAGAAGGGCTGCGTCGGCGACGTGCGGTCCCCTGCCACGGCCCCGCCGGGCACCGGCCGCTCCGTTACGGGAAAGACCGGCTCACCGGTACGGCGATCAAGCACGAAGAGATTGCCGGTCTTCGTCGACTGGACAAGGGCGGGAACACGTCCCCGGTCGGGCAGGTCGAGGTCGATGAGGGCGGGCTGGGCAGGAACGTCCATGTCCCACAAGTCGTGATGGACCGTCTGGTAGACCCAGCGAACTTTGCCGGTCTTGGCATCCAGCGCCACGATCGCAGACGCGAACCGTTCTGTCTCCGGTGTCCGGCGGCCACCCCACTGGTCGATGGCGGCCATGCCAGTCGGTATGTAGACGAGGCCGAGCTGTGCATCGGCGGCAGCGATCGTCCAGCTGTTCGGGCTGGACGGGACATAGGCGCCTGCGCCCGCCTCCTTGGGTGTGGTGTCTTCCGGGTTGCCGGGATCGAAGGCCCACACTGGTTCGCCGGTCACCACGTCATAGGCCCGGACGACGCCGGAAGGCATGAAGGTCGATTTGTTGTCGTAGACCGCGCCGCCCAGAATCGCGAGGTTGTCGATGATGAGAGGGGGCGAGGTGACCTGCCACCAGCCACGCGGGTGTTCGGGGGCACCCGGCCAGAGATCGACCTGGCCATTGTCCCCGAAGCCTGGGCAAAGACGCCCCGTCCGCGCGTCCAGTGCGATCAGGCGCGCATCGTTGGTGCCCATGATGATGCGGTTCCGGCAATCGCCGGTGGCGGACGTTTCGGCTCCTGGACGCGAAGCGGAGTGGTACGAGACGCCGCGACAGGTGAGATGCTGCATCTGCTTGGAGGAGCGGATGTTCGGGTCGTAGCGCCATGCCTCCTGTCCGGTCTCGGCGTCCACGGCGAAGACGATGTTGTGGGGCGAGCAGAAGTAGACGAGATCGCCGACCTTGATCGGCGTCACTTCGTAGGTGAATTCTTCCGGGTCGGTCTTGCGCTGGAGATCGCCGGTGTGAAATTCCCAGACTTTCTCCAGCTTGCCCGCGTTGGCCGGGGTGATCTGGTTCAGCGGCGACCAGCGATCGCCCCGCCAGGAGCGGCCGTAGGCGGTCCAGTCCTGCTGCGGCACGCCGGAGTAGAGATCGGCGTTGGCCTGCGCACGTGCGCCGGGCAGCTCGCCGTCCATGTTGAAGCGGTCGCTCAGCCCGGAGCCGAGCGCGATGAGGGCGGCGAGCACGAGGGAGCCAACCAGCGGCCAGGCGGGGCCCGGCCAGCGAGCAGCGCCGAGCCGCCGCACAATCCTTGGCAGGACGAGCACGACACCGACTAGGACAAGGATATCACCGCGCGGCGCAAGGGACCAGAAGTCGAGGCCCACTTCCCAGACCGCCCAGATCATCGTCCCGACGAGCAAGGCGGCATAGCACCACAAGGCCGCGGCCTGTCGACGGAACAGCAGTACCGCCGTCGCCAACAGAGCGAGCCCGGCTATGAGATAGTACCAGCTGCCGCCGAGCGCGATCAGCCAGATGCCGGCTGCAGCGAGGCCCAGCCCCATCAGGCCGATGAGCGCGCCAAGTAGCCTCAGCAGGATCGAGGGTTTGTGTGGGGCGTTCATTTCCGGTGCTTCCCCTTGATCGCGAGGCGTAGCCGACGGCTCAGTCGCACGAATATACCCGTAAGGAGTGGGCCGCCGCTCACTCGGATATGGCCTAAAGCACCGGCAGCCGAGTTGGTTTCCTGTGGAACAGGATCTTGCTTGCCCCCTCGCAGCGCTTGGGAGCGCCATCTAGGAGCGGTTTTTCAGGTGGAGAGCAGTTTGGCTATCCACCGGCTGCGCTCGAAATGACTGCAGACAATGACGGTGGCGGCGGTCAGCGGTACGGCGATGAGCGCGCCGGCGATCCCCCAGACCCAACTCCAGCCGGTCATGGCAATGACGATCGCGAGGGGAGAAAGCGACAGCTGTCGTCCCTGCAGCATCGGATAGACGAAGTTGCTGATGATGATCTGCAACGCCGCGAAACCGACGAACACCAGAAGCGGCATACCGTAACCGTCGAACTGCACGAAGGCATAGAGTACGGGCGGGATGATCCCGACTATGTTGCCGATGACCGGAATGAAGTTGAGCAGGAAGTTGAGCAAACCCCACACCAGCGCCAGGTCCAGGCCGGTCGCAAAAGCCCACGCGGCCGAGGCCAGGCCGGTCAGCAGACTCGTCGCCAGGGTTGTGCTGAGGTAGCGCCGCACCTGTTCCGAGATGGCCGCCGCCGTGGTGCGCAGTTCCATGCGCGCCGGCCGGTCCAGTTCCTCGCGCATCTTGACCTGCACCCGGCAGACCTCAGGCAGACCGAGGATGACCAGCAGCGCGATGAAGCTGGTGTAGGTAACGAAGCCGTAGACGCTGGAGGCCAGCATCTGGACAAACCCGATCACCCGCGCGCGGTCGGCCGCTCCGTCGAGAGGGATGCCCATCCGGGCCGCTCTTTCCGCCAACGACGTATAAAGCTGCTCGAACGTGGACCACTGCGCGCTCATCACGGCGATCACCTGGCCAAGCGAGAGGTAGATCGCGGCGCCGAAGCCTCCCATCACGGCAAACAGGGCAAGTATCGTAAGGACATAGCTGAGCCAGGCCGGCAACCACTTCTCAAGCCAGACCCTGAGCGGCCAGAGTGCTGCCACGATCACCCCGGCGAACAGGATCGGCATCGTCAGCGCGTAACTTGCCCGCAGCGCCGCAACCACGAGTATAAAGGCTATCAGCGTAAGCAGGCGGAGACGGTATCGGTCGGCTCCGGCGGACATCCTGTCCTGTCCATTCTTCAGGGCCTGCGGCATTGGCGGGGGCTCCTCAGCGGGTGAGATAATCGGCGAAGGCGATGATGTAGAGGAAGGAGGCCCAGACGAGGCCCGCGATCGCGGCCAAGCGCACCAGCCCCGCAGCCCGCTTCAGTTGCATGAACAGCAGGGCGATCAGCAGCGCCTTGGCGGCGGCTATGGCGAGGGACACCGCTAGCTTGAACGGCGCGTCCGGCAGGAAGGCGTAGCCGAAGGTCATCGCCAGCAGCACCATCAGCGCGGCCCAGATTTTGAGCGGGGCGATCAGCACATGGGCGCGTTGCTCGGGCGTCATCGGCCCACCAGGTAGATGAGGGCGTAGAGGACCACCCAGACCACGTCCACGAGGTGCCAGTAGAGGGCCGAGCCCTGCGCCGTGGTCCAGCGGCTCGGCAGTTCGGCGCTCGGGATGAGCAGCATGCGGCTGACGATGCCCAGTCCGATCAGCATGTGGCAGGCGTGTACGCCGGTCGCCGTCCAGTAGAACGCCCAGAATTGGCTGGCGCCGACCTCCTCCAGCCGGAAGTGCGGACCCGGGACCAGATGCTTCTGTATGTCCGAATGGTATTCAAGGCCTTTGACGGCCAGAAAGGCGATTCCCAGCAGGAGCGTGGCGGCAAACGTCCAGCGGGCAAGTGTTGCCAGACCTTCCTTCACCGCGCGTTCCGCGATGGCCATGGTCAGGCTGGATGTCATCAGCAGGACCGTGTTGATCGTGCCGAACGTGACTTCGGCCTCTTGTGCTCCGGCCGTGAAACCGGCGGGATGGCTGAAGCGGGCGACCGCGTAGAAGAGCAGCAGGCCACCGAAGAACAGAGTCTCCGTCGCAAGGAATGCCCACATGCCGAACTGAGTCGCGACCTCCTGCCGTTCCGCCGTGGCCCAGGGTTCGTTCAGCGCCACCTGGCTCATTGCGGCACCTGTGGAGCGTGGGTCTGCTCGACCTCATGCGGGGCGAAGCCTTCGGGATGGTAGCGGTACGGTTCGACCTCGACGATCGGCGGGCTGGCGAAGTTGTTCTTGGGCGGAGGCGAACTGGTCTGCCATTCGAGCCCGGTTGCGTCGTGGGGGTTGTCGCCGGCGCGTGGCCCCTTGATCAGGCTCCAGGTCAGGTAGCAGAGCGGCCACACGTAGGCGAAGGCGAGCACCACCGCGCCCGTCGAACTCATGACATGCCAGACCTGAAACTCGGGGGGATATTCGTGATACCGGCGCGGCATGCCGTTGTAGCCCATCACGAACTGCGGGAAGAACGTGAAATTGAAGCCGAAGAACATGGCCACGGCGGCAAACTTGGCGAGGGTTTCGGAATACACCCGTCCCGTGATCTTGGGCCACCAGAAGTGGAGCCCTCCGAAAAATGCCGAGACCGAGCCGCCGACCATGATGTAGTGGAAATGCGCGACGACGAAGTAGGTGTCGGTCACGTGCACGTCGATCGGTACCGAGGCGAGCATCAGGCCGGTCAGCCCGCCCAGCGTGAACAGCCCGACGAAGCCGAGGGCATAGAGCATCGGCGCGGAAAACCGGATCTGGCCGCGGTAGAGCGTGCCCGTCCAGTTGAAAACCTTGATGGCGGAAGGCACCGCGACGACAAAGGAAAGGAACGAGAAGACCAGATTGGCAAAGGGTGACTGACCGGACACGAACATGTGGTGTCCCCAGACCATGAAGCCGACCACGGCGATCGCCACCATCGCGTAGACCATGAAGTCATAGCCGAAGACGCGGCGCCGGGCCTCGCAGGCGATGATTTCCGAAACCACGCCGAAGGCGGGCAGCACCATGATGTAGACCGCCGGGTGGCTGTAGAACCAGAACAGGTGCTGGAACAGCAGCGGATCGCCACCGGCGCGCGGATCGAAGACCGGCAGGTCGAAGGCGCGCTCCACGAAGACCAGCAGCAGGCTCATCGCAAGGACGGGTGTCGCCAGCACCATGACCACGCTGACGGTGTACATGGCCCAGACGAACAGCGGCAGCCGCATCCACGTCATGCCTTTGGCACGCAGCAGGTGGATAGTCGCAAGGAAGTTGATGCCGGTCGCAATGGAGGAAAACCCGACCACGAACACGCCGGCCGCCGCGAGCAGCACGTAGCTGTTGGAATAGAGCGTCGAGAAGGGCGTGTAGAACGTCCAGCCCGTGTCCACCCCGCCGGCCAGCAGAGACAGCAGGGTCAACAGGCCCCCGCCGACGTAAATGTACCAGCTGGCGAGGTTGAGGCGCGGGAAGGCGACCTCGCGCGCGCCGATCATGAGCGGCAGAAGGAAGTTGCCGAGCGTAGTGGGGATGGAAGGCACCAGGAAGAACCATACCATGACAACGCCGTGGAGGGTGAACGCGCGGTTGTATTCGTCAGCGGTGAGCAGGTCACCCGGCGGGGTCACCAGCTCGGCGCGCATCAGCACGGCCGCTACCCCGCCGAGGAAGAAGAAGAACGTGATGCCGGCCGCGTAGAGAAAGGCGATCCGCTTGTGATCGGTGGTCAGCAGCCACGACCGCAGCGTGGTGCCGCCTTCGGACAGGAAGCTCGTCTGGCCCGGTTCGCGGCCCAGGGCGCTGGCTTCGGCTTCGCTCATGGCGCGGTCGTGCTCCGGTCATTCGAGGCTTCGGGTGATTTGAGGTATGCGATGAGGCGGATCAGGTCGTCCTCCGACGCGATACCCTGATAGCTTGGCATGATCGGGCGATAGCCTGCCACGATGTCCTTGCGCGGCAGCAGGATGGAATCGCGCAAGTAGCCCTCGTCGGCGCGCACGAAGCCGCCGCCGTCCAGCGGCTGCATCCGGCCATGGATGCCGGCAAGATCGGGCGCGTGGACCTGCGCCGAGGGTCCGTGGCAGCCGGTGCAGCCCATTCGCTCGAACAGCAGGCGGCCCTGATCGGCGAGACTGTCGCCCTGCGGTCGCGCGGAAGACCAGCGCGCGTAATCGGCCTGGCTCATGACGGAGATGCTGCCGATCATGCGGCTGTGATCCGTGCCACAGTACTCGGCGCAGAACAGACGGTAGGTGCCCGCGCGGTCGGGCGTGAACCCGATCTCGACGTAGCGGCCCGGCAGGACATCGCGCTTGATCCGGAATGCGGGCACATAGAAGCTGTGGATCACGTCCTGGCTGGTCATCACCAGTCGTACAGGAACGCCGACCGGAACGTGAAGCGCGTCGATCTCGCGCGTGCCGTTGGGGTGTTCCACCTTCCACATCCACTGCTTGGCGACGACGTGAATTTCCAGGGCCTCCTCGGGCACCTCGAACTGCTCGGTCCCCACGACGGCCGCGAACCAGAAGAGGAACACGAAGGCGAAAGCGGTGGCCGCGGTCCAGCCGATCTCGACCTCACGGCTGACTTTTTCGGGAACGGGGCCCCGTTTGGCGGCGGTGCCGCGACGGTACTTGATCGCGAAGAACAGCACCAGCGAGCCGACCAGCAGCATGATCGCCAGAGAGAGGGCGCAGATGCCCCAGAACAGCAGGTCCACCCGGGAGGCGAAGGTCGAGGCCTGGGCGATCATCGCGTCACCCGCCATAGCCGGAACGCCAGCACCGCCGCGCAGAGCAGCAGGAGCACCGCAAGCCCCTGCAGGCCAAGGAGGATCGGCCGCCCGAACCGGCCGTGCGCGGCGGCGAACCCGTAGCAGACCCGCGCGACCCGCGTGATCCAGTCGCTCCTCCCCGCCGGATAGTTGCCGGTCAGCGCCGCCTTCAAGGGCTCCGCCAGAAGCCCGATCTGGGGCAGAAGCGCGATGAGCCTGCCGTCAGCCCCGAAGATGTAGACGCTGGCGTCATGCGCGTACTGGTCGGCCGCGGGATCATAGACATGGCCGTAGCCCAGCGCACGCGTGGTTGCCGTTACGGTGGCGGCGTCGCCCCGCAGAAAGCGGGTGGCGCGCGCTACCTCGGGCATGCTCCCGATAGCCTGCCCGAAGTGCAGAGCGTCGGCGCGTGTGTCCCTGGGGTCGATGCCGATCACCACCAGCCGGAACGCCTTGCCGGGCACCAGACCCGTTTCGCGCAGCCGTGCGGCAGTGAGGGTGAGGCCGGGGCTGCAGACGTTGCGGCAGGTATAGTCGGCGAAGATCAGCGCCAGCGGGGTCCCGTTTGCCAATGTCTCCAGCTTCGCAGCGCGCCCCCGCGCATCGGAAAAGGTGAGGGCGGGCAGCCGCGCTCCGGCAGGCGGCGTGGCGACCGCCTGCGACAGCTCACGCTCGCTCAGCGCGGCAGATGCGGGCATGGGCACCAGCGCAAGAACGCTTGCGAGAAAAAGGCCCAGTCGCATCACATTCCCGCCTCCCATCCCGGCAGTCCATCGGCCACCACTGCGCGCTTCGCGGCTTCGATCCGGGGATCGCGGTCGGGGCGGTCGGGAGCCCGATACGGATCGTTTTCTCCGTCATGGATGGAGGTATCCAGCGCAGGCGACGGGAGCGTCGCGTAAGGCCCGCTCGCCTCTGGCCTCAGCGCGCGATCGTAGACGATGCCGGCGGCCACCAGGAGGAGGACCAGCGTTGCCACTGTTCCCAGCGCCACGAGCACGGGCAACCGCTGGCGCACGCTCCAGCCCTCGGGTGTGTCTGGGCGCTCAGACATGGCGGTCTCCCGACCGGCGGCCGCGCCGTGTGGCCGCCGTGGCCGCAGCCAGTGTCAGCAGCAGCCCGATGAGCAGGGCCGGCACCCCTCCGCCAATCCACCAGACGTTGAACAGGAACAGCGCAGCAAGGACGGCAAGACCGGCGAGACGCTGGCTCCATCGCTCCCGAGACAGCCACAGGAGGAGGATCGGCGCCGCGACGCCGACTGCCAGCGCGGCGCACACCAGCAGCCCCATCGTCGGCGAGCTGCGCACGACATAGAACCCGACGCGCGAGGGAAGGTCGCTGTACCACACGATGAGGTAGTCCATAAAGGCGAGGTAACCGAGGCCCAGTACGGCCGCGATCATCAGCCTGGCCATGTCGCTGCGGAAGCCCGGCGGCCCTATCCCAACCGCCAGGACCACGGCGGTCGCTCCGGCAAGGCTCTGCGTCACCTGCATCATGCCGATGGCGGAAACCGGGTGCCCCGGGGCCTGGCCGAGCATCCAGTCGCTGGCGATCGGCGTGGCCAGGAGCGCGTAAAGCGTCAGGATGATCGCGGCACCGGTCACGCGGGTGCCCGCCTGGAGGCGAGACGACGCGAACGCAAGCGCGCCCGTCGTGACAAGTGCCCGCAGACCGACGCCCCACCAGCTCATCCACAGGGACAGATGTTCCGGAACGGGCATCGCGAGTGCGCACAGGCCGAGCAGAACGCCGGCTGGTACCAACCAGGGCGCCATCGCCGCCAAGGGCTTCAGCGGCCGCCAGTCCGCACCCGTGACACGGCCGATGGCGAGAAGGAGTACCGCGCCGATCACCGGCGCTCCGGCCGTCAGGAAGGCGATGCGCCAGGACGCGGCGAGGACCACCGGCAGAAGGTGCAGCGCATCGCTCATCGCCGCGCGTCCGGCAGGCGCTGCAGGGCCTTCACGTAGGCAGCTATGGCCCAGCGATCGGCCGGTTCGATCCGGTCGGCGTAGGAGTACATGATGCCATGGCCGTGCGTGATCACATCGACGATGTAGCGCGGCGCAGCCGCTTTCAGTCGCGGGTCCTGATAAGAGGGGGGCGGCGGGAACCCGCGTCTCACCACCGGCCCGTCGCCCTCGCCGCGTGCACCGTGACAGACGGAGCAGTAGATCGCGTAGCGCTCCTGTCCACGGTCGAGTAAGGCCGCTGTCAGCGCTGGAGGATGCCGCAGTGCGTCGTCGCGGGCCGGCTCGTCGAGCGCTACCGTGCCCATCGGCATCGCCTGACGCGGCGGCCCACCTGGCCAAAGGGTGGCCATCTCCTGGTCGTCGGCCCGCGGCTGGTCCGCCATTGACAGGTCGCATGCGGACAGCAGCGCGGGAATGAGCAGCACCGCGGCTCTCATGGCGTCACCAGCCGGGTGTGATCGGCACCCGCGTTTGCGAGTATCGCCAGCACGGTGTTGGCGTCCTCCCCTCCGTCGCAGGCGACTGCCAGCACGAAGCGGTCCTGCGAGGCGCGGGCTACTTCGGCGAATTCGAACGCGGCATCGTGCAGCCGCGTCAGGCGGCCCTCGCGAAAAAACCAGATCAAGCCACCGACAGCGGCGGTGAAGGCGCCGAATTCCACGGCGGCAGGGATGTAGGCGGGCCAGCTGAACAGGGGGCGCCCGCCGCTGTTGAAGGGGTACGCAAACGCCATGCTCCAGACGGTAAGCGCGAAAAGCCCGACGGCTCCCAGCACTCCGCTCACGATGGCGGCTGCCCGAATGCCGCGCGCGCCGGGACCGGGGCCAAGCGCTTCGGACCCATAAGGCAGCCACTCTCCGACGAGACGGTATTCGTGCGTGACCACCTCATGCCGCCCGCGCAGGTATGCGCTCTCATGAGGGAAAGCGGCCAGCGCGAGCACTGTCACTGCGCGCGTTCCTTCAGCAGCTTGCGCATTTCATGCATGGAGACGACCGGGAGCAGCCGCGCGAAGATGAGGAACAGCAGCAGGAAGGCGCCGACCGTCCCGGCCAGGATCAGGAAGTCGACAAGGGTGGGCGCGTAGAGCCGCCAGAAGCTGGGCACGTAGCCACGCGAAAGGGTGTTGGCGATGATCAGGATACGCTCCAGCCACATTCCCACCAGCACGGCGATGGACACCCCGATGAGCGCTGCGGGCGACGTGCGCAGCCGCCGGATCCAGAACAGCTGCGGCGCGGCGACGTTGCCAAGCAGCATCGCCCAGTAGAACGGCCAGTAGGCGCCGGTAAGCTCGAAGACCACAACGCGGCGGTCCGCGGCCTCTCCACCCCACCAGGCCGAGAACCACTCTGCCGCGTAGGAGGCTCCCATAACGATGGACGCGGCAAGGATGATGCGGGCCATGGCATCGAAATGATCAGGCACGATCATGCCCTCCAGCCCCATCGTCCGGCGGATCGTCAGCGCGATCAACACCACCATCGCAAAGCCGGAGAACAGCGCGCCGACGACGAAGTAGGGCGGAAAGATGCTCTCCGTCCAACCCGGCATCAGACTTGCCGCGAAGTCCAGCCCGACGATGGAATGGACCGAGCAGACGAGGGGCACGGCGATTGCGGCGAGGGTGCGGTGAAGCCGCTCCTGCGCGCGCCACTGCTCCGGCGTCCCCTGCCAGCCCATGGCGGCGACGCCGTAGAGCCGCCGCCATCCACGGCGTCCCGGCCGGTCGCGCAGTGTCGCCAGATCCGGGACCAGGCCGACATAGAAGAAGATGGCGGAGAACAGGAGGTACGAAAGGATCGCCCAGAAGTCCCACACGAGGGCGGAGCGCCATTGCGGCCACAACTGCATCGTGTTCGGGTACGGCGCCAGCCAATAGAAATACATCGGTCGGCCCAGATGCAGGATGGGGAAGATCCCCGCTATGGAGACCGCGATCAGCGTCATGCCTTCCGCGAAGCGGTTGATTGAGGCGCGCCACTTCTGCCGCGTGAGCAGGAGCAGCGACGAGATCAGCGTCCCGGCATTGCCGATCCCGATCCACCACACGTAGTTGGCGATGGGAAAGCCCCAGACCACCGCGGTGTTGTTGCCCCACAGCCCGGGGCCGTAAGCCAGGCTGAACCCGATCGCGACCGCGCCCACTGCGGTCAGCGCCAGCGCGGCCATGAAGGCGAGCCACCAGCGTCGCTTCGCCCGCACATCCATCAGGGGCGCAGCGACCGTCTCAGTGACGTCGCCCAGCGTCTGGATCGAGGGCAGTATCCACCGCTGCCCGCCCTGGCGCGCGTGCGGCTTCATGCGGGCGTGTCCCCCGGGTTGCGGCGGCGCGCGAGATAGCTTGTGCGCGGCTCCGTGCCGAGCTCCTCCAGCAGGCGATAATGGCGCGGGTCCTTGCGGGCGCCGGCGATGTCGGGGCTGTCCAGGGTTCCGAAGCGGATCGCCTGCGTGGGGCAGGCGGCGGCGCAGGCGGTCACCACCGGAGCGGGCGTCTCCCCTGGAGCGGCGGCGTGATTGACGGCCTCGATCCGTTGTACGCAATAGGTGCACTTCTCCATGACGCCGCGCGCCCGCACGGTGACGTCCGGATTACGCTGCGCGGTGACGGACTCATGCGGCGCATCCCCCCAGACCGAGCGCTCTGCGTAATCGAGAAAGTTGAAGCGCCGAACCTTGTACGGGCAGTTCGCTTCGCAGGTGCGGGTGCCCACGCAGCGGTTGTAGACCTGCAGATTCAGGCCCTGGCTGTCATGCACCGACGCTTCGACCGGGCAGACCGGCTCGCAGGGCGCCTTTTCGCAATGCATGCAGGGCACGGGCTGGAATCCGGCGGTTCCTTCGCTGACGTAGCGGTCGACGCGCAGCCAGTGCATGTCCCGCCCCACGGCCATTTCATCGGGACCGATGACCGGCACGTTGTTCTCCGCCTGGCAGGCGATCACGCAGGCGTTGCATCCAATGCACAGGTCGGTGTCGATAGCCATGGCGTATTGCGGCGGCGCATTGCCGCGGGCCGGCGGGTTGGGCAGCAGCGAGGGCTTCGGCGTGACGGGAGGCATCGCCTCCGCCGGAGCAAGAACCGGAAAAAGCTTCTCCAGCTCGCCTTCGAGTGCGAACACCGGCTGTGTCGTCGCGACCGAGCTCCCGCCCTCCTGAGCCGCAATGCGGGGGGTGCCGTTGCCGCCCAGCGCCCAAGCGCTCGCGCCGAGACCATCGGCAATCTGTCCAGTACCCTCGCGCCCGTATCCCGTCACCAGCGTCACCGTACCAAGCGCCTGACCGGAGACGGCCCGGACCGGCAGGATTGCCGATCCGCCCCTGTCGATGCGGATCAGGCTACCCTCTTTCAGGCCGAGCCGGGACATGTCGCCGGCATGCATCCGCGCGCTCGATCCCCAGGCTTCCTTGGTGATGGGATCGGGGCATTCCTGCGCCCAGGCATTGGTGGAGAAGCGTCCGTCATAAAGCTGGGAGGAGGGGCGCAGGTCGATGGTCAGGGTCTGAGGCGGGATCGGCGGGAGGACCAGCCCGGCGGTGCCCACACGCTCCAGGGGCGCGGCGCTGTCCGGCACCACGCCGCTCGCCACGGCCGTGCGCCAGGCGGCATCATCCAGCCCGGTCCACTGCGCCCGCACGGCATCGAAGCTGCCGGGGCGCGCCGCCGGATCGATCATCAAGTCAAGGATAGCGGCCGGTGTGCGGGTGTCGAAGAACGGGTGGACGAGCGGCTGCGCGATCGAAGCGGTGCCATCGGGTGCGCGCCAGTCGTGCCAGTCCTCCAGAAAGTGGGAGAGTGGCACGCGCCATTGCGAGGCGGCACCGGTTTCGTCGCCGAAACGGCTGGCCGCGATCGTGAGGGGGACGCGCGCCATCGCCTGCTTGAACCCCAGTGCGGGGGCGGCGGCATAGACCGGGTTGGCATCAAGCACGACGAGGGCACCGATACGGCCCGCGTGCATGTCGTCGGCCAGAGCGGCAAGGCCGCCACGGTGGGGGGACACGTCGCCGCTAACGGGGGCGATCCAGTCCTGCGGTGCGGCGAGTACGCCGTTGGCCCAGGCCGCGAAGGCATGCACGGCTTCGGGCTGCCGCTCACCGGCGATGACCAGCGCGCGGCCATGCGCGGCCTTGAGATCGCGGGCGGCGTCGCGAACGAGGCGTTCCAATTGCGGCGGCAGCGTCGGCAGCGGTCCTGACCCGCCGCCGAGCGCAGCGGCGAGAACGTGGCAGGCGGCGGCGAGATCGCGCGGGCCGGCGGCCTGTCGCCTGTCAACCATCGAACCGCTGAGGCTGGGCGAAGCCTCGATGGAATAGAGCCGGTGCATCGGCGCCTTGCGCCGCCGGTCGCTCCAGTTGCGGGCATGGGCGATCTGCTCGGGCCCGGGGCCGAGCGGATCGGCATCGAGCAGGAGCACCACGTCGGCATCCTGCAGACGCGGCCGGGCCAGTAAGGGCCTGCCGAAAGCGGCACGGGCGGCGGCAAGCGGCGCATCGTCGTCAAACGGCTCCCAGCTGACGTGGCGCATTTCGGGCAGCGCCGTCCTGGCTGCCGCCAGCTGCGCAAGCATGGTCGGCGATGTCACCCGGCCTGTCAGTACCGCGACACCGCGTCCCCGCGTTGGAGCGAGCTGCTCCCGGAACAGGGCGGCGAGCGCGGACCAGTTCGACGGCCCTGTCGGCCCAAACGGTGCGCGCAGCCGCTGGGGATCATAGAGGTCGAGGATCGCCGCCTCGATGAACGGATCCGTCGATCCCAGGCTGGCGGGATGGGCTGCGAGGCCCTCCAGCTTGATCGGCCGCTCGTCGACAACCAGCCCCGTGACGCCCCTGCCGTATCCTGCGAGCGGAAGCGCGGTGGCGTACCGGCGCACCGTGCCGGGCAATGTACCTTCGGGCTGGTTGGCGAGCGGATGGATGTCTTCCTTCGGCCGCCCGCAGGACGCCAGCAGGGTGGCCGCGCCGGTGGCGATCAGGCGCAGTATCGCGCGGCGGTCAAGAGCGCTCACCGGTGGCATGTCGAGCAGTCCATCAGGTCTTTCCCAGAATGCGCGATCCGCATCATCGTGGCGCGGGCTGCTGCCCGATCCGCGGCCGTACGGTGCACGTAGGGAGCGCTCGCGAACTCACGCTCCGCTGCGACGATGCTGTCCTCGGGCGAGCGATGGCAATCGAGGCACCACCCCATCGTCAGCGGAGCGGCCTGGCGGGTCAGCGGCATACGGCGCACCTCCCCGTGGCACGCGGCGCAGGGCACGCCACCGTTCACGTGTACGTGATGATCGAAGTAGACGTAATCGGGCAGATTGTTGACCCGTTTCCACGCAAGCGGCTGCCCGGTCGCCATGCTCTCGCGGACAGGAGCCAGCATCTCGGCGTCGGTAAACAGCTGCGAGTGGCAGGACATGCAGGTGTGCGTCGGCGGCACGACAGCGCTGGCGGCCTTCTCCACCCCGGTGTGGCAATAGCGGCAGTCGATCCCGAGTTCACCGGCATGGTGCTGATGGCTGAACGGCACGGGCTGCTCGACGAAACGGTTCTCCCCGGTGGCGGTGTCGCTGCGCTGTATGATCCCCCCGATCAGCATGGTCATGAAAGGGCCGAGAACAAGGAGGGCCAGTACCACTCTCGCCCAGGTATTCGCGCCGGGACGGAACAGTTGGGACATTCGCTCTCCTAACCAGCCGCGCGCGCCCCATCATGTGGTGCGCACGAAACCTGCCCCCTCACGACGTCCTCCATCCGGCAGTGCAATCTGCCGGACCGACGACGAGCGTTGACTTCCCAACCCCGGCAGGTGCGCCGGGCTTTGAAGCGGGAATGCATGAATGGGCCGCGAGGTTGCACGTCCCTCGCAGGCAATTTGACAGATCCCCGTTCCTCACGCTGCGTGAAATCGTTTCGTACGCTGCCTAGTTCCCCGGCAAGCATCCGTGGCCGTCTAGCGCTGCACGAGCCTCCGGCCGGCATCGAGGTGGAGGACCAGGTCTGCCCGCGCCGGCATTTCGCGAAGGGCATGGCGCGTCAGGCGTTCGTAAAACTGCACGAAGCGATCAAGGGCGGCATCGTCCATGACGCGGCTCCCTTCAGCTTCGCCGCGCCCGATCCTCTCTCGCAGGTCCTGCTCCTGCTGGCCGCGCCAGTCCCGGACCACCTTGAAATCGGGCGCGGCGAGGAGGACGAGGCGGTCGATACGGGCGAACATATCCGCATAGGGGCCTGCAAGCGCGGCGTTGACATGCCCGCGCCAGATCGCCTGCGCGTCCTCCTCTCGCTCCAGCGCGTTCAGGGGCGCAGCGAGTTGGGCAGGGGACTGAGGGCGGGCGCCCACGCACCACCCCTCGAACAGCAGCAGGTCGCATCCTGCCGGAACCGTACTGCCCATGGAGGAGCGATCGTCCCTGGCCTTGTCGAACCGGGGGAGAGTGACGGCCTCTTCTGCACGCATGCGGTCGATCAGATCGATGCCCAGTGCCACGTCATGCGTTCCGGGTACGCCCCGGGTGGCGAAGAGGGGATGGACCTGCCGGGCGAGCTGGGTTCTTTCCTGCCGGGTAAGATAAAGGTCGTCGAGCGACAGTATCGCCACCCTGCGGTGACCGGCTTCGAAATGAGCCTTGAGTGCGGCCGCCAGCGTGGACTTCCCCGATCCCTGTGCGCCGCACACTCCGACCACCAGAGGGCCGTTTCTCGGCTCGTCGAGCCAAAGTTCGACCTCGGTGGCAACGCGTTCAGCCGACGGGGTCAAGCAGCGGCTCGCCGGCAAAGAAACGGTCAAGGTTGTCGGCAACCTTCATGCCCATCGCCGTGCGCGTTTCGATCGTCGCGCTGCCAAGGTGCGGCAGGAGGACGGCATTGGGCAGATCCAGCAGGGCAGGGTGAACCTCGGGCTCCGCTTCGTACACGTCGAGCCCGGCAGCGGCGATGCGGCGCTCCTTCAACGCCAGGGCCAGCGCCGCCTCGTCGACGAGCGAGCCTCGCCCCGTGTTCACGAGCACCGCGTGAGCCGGCATCCGGGCAAGCAGCGCGGCATCCACCATGTGGCGCGTCTCGGCTCCGCCCGGTGCGTGCAGGGAGAGCACGTCCGCCTCGGCGGCCAGCGCGCCCAGATCCGCAAAGTAGGCGTGGGGCGGCATGTCAGGGGCTTCGCGACGGCTGTGGTAGGCGATCCGCATGCCGAAGGCTCCGGCGCGACGAGCGGTGGCCCGTGCGATGCGACCGAAGCCGACCAGACCGAGGGTCTTTCCGGCGAGGCTCTGCCCCAGGAAGTTCGTCGGCCCCCAACCGCCCCACTTGCCGCTACGCAGTGCGCGCTCCGCCTCTCCCGCGCGGCGCATGGCCATGAGCATGAGGGTCATCGCGATGTCAGCGGTGGCCTCGGTCAGCACGTCCGGCGTGTTGCTCACGGCGACGCCGAATTCACGCGCGGCAGCCAGATCGATGTGCTCGAAACCCACGCCGAAATTCCCGATGATGCGGACACGCCGGTCAGGCGCGGACAGCATCTCGCGCGTGATCGCGTCGGCGACCGTCGGACAAAGAGCGTCGTGCGTGCGGATTGCTTCCGCCAGTTGCGCCGGATCGAGGGGGATGTCCGTCTCGTTCGGTGTCACGTCGTAGCTGACGCGCAGACGGGCTTCCACGGCTTCGGGCCAGCGGCGGGTGAGGCAAATCTTTGGCCGCTTGCCACCGGGAAAATGTACCATCGCTTCTTATCCTTGCTGCCTTGACGGCATCTGTCTGCTGGAGGGGCGCTGATCCCTGACACCCGCGCCTACTGGACAGGCGTAACGGTGTCCTCTGCGTCACCCAGCAGCACCGAGCCCACGGAGGCGGTTATCACGAACGTGATGGCAAGCCACTGGATCGCGCTGAGGTGCTCTTTGAGCAGGATGACGCCTGCCACCGCCCCCACTGCCGGTTCGAGGCTCATGAGCACGCCGAACCGGTTGGCCGGAATACGCTTCAGTGCGACCATTTCCAGCGAGTAAGGCACGGCGCTGGAAAGCAGGGCCGTGACGAGGCCGATGAGGATGAGAGAGGGGGCGAGAAGCGTCGTACCCGCCTCGTAGATGCCGAGCGGCACGACAAGGAAGGCTGCTGTCAGCATGCCCAGCGCGACCGCCTGGCCGCCGGGCAGGTGTACCGTCTTCTTGCCGAAGATGATGTAGAGGCCCCAGAAAAGGCCGGCCAAAAGCGCGAAGCCGATCCCCGCCGGATCCAGCGCGTGCGGTGTATCGCGCAGGGGCAGAAGCAGGGCAAGGCCTGTCGCCGCCAGGCCGACCATCGCGAAATGGGCGGGGCGGCGGGAGTGCAGGAGCGAGACGGTGAGCGGGCCGAGGAACTCGATCGCGATGGCCAGACCCAGGGGGATCGTGCGAATCGCCATGTAGAAGCTGAGGTTCATCAGCCCCAGGACGGCCCCGTACCGCACGACCGCGAACAGATCCTGCCGGCGCAGCGAAGCACGCCAGGGGCGGAACAGCGCAAGGAGGAAGAGCGCCGAGAAGCCTACGCGGTAGGCGATGGCGCCGCTGGCCCCCACTGCGGGAAACAGCTGCTTGCCGAAGGAGGTGCCCACGCAGAACGCCGTGATCGACACGGCAAGGGCGGCGTAAGGCGTCGCACGGTGCACAGCGTGCTGCAGCGGATGGGCGGTGGCCGGAGTCATGGGGAGGCTATAGCCGAAGAGTCATCGGCCGATCAGCCCCAGAGCGTGGCGTATGAACCGGTTGCGGTCCAACACCCACTCCGATCCGGGGGGGAGTTGCGGGTCGGTGTACGTCCAACTGCCGGGGGCGTAAGTCCGCTCGAACCGTCCGGTCGTCCCGTAGGCGAGCGACACGGCACGTTGCTCGCCCTGGTTGCCGTCGCCTTCGACGTGAGTGCCGTCCGCCCCGAATGAGCGGCCGCTGGTGCGCAGGGCGAAGACGAAAGGCTCGTCCCGGAAGCTTTCGACCGAGGTGTGCAGGAAAACGGAAAGGTAGACCTTGTCGAGCGCAGCCAGCGGGTTGGACGGCATCGTCCAGACCGGATCTGCAACCACGCTCCAGGGGTAATTGCCACGCTCGCCGTAGAGGATGTCGGTTCGAAGATCCACCAGCCCCTCCCGTACTGCCTGCGCGGGTTCGATCCGTCGGATGCGCAATCCATCCGCCCAGGTGAAGCCGAACGCGGAGGCATCCACCAGCGGCATCGCCGAAGGCGTGGAGCCTTGCGGTGTATTGGACACGGTGACGTTCTCGTACACGCGCAGGTAGGCCTTGTCCTTCAGCTGGTGGCCGCTGGACAGGTCCTGCCACGCGCGCTGGCCGTGGAATTCGGTGTTGCGGAAGTGCGAGACGAGCGTGCCGTTGATGTAGGCGGTATGTTCCTGATCGGTGTTGGTCCCCACATTGCCGGCGATGTCTCCATCCTCGATGTAGAGCATCGTCTGCCCGTTGGGGATGAAGATGGCGTTCTTGCCGCCGTAGACCCTCACTCGGCGCAGGACGGCGGTGAAGAGGCCGGGCCTGCGCGTGCCCGTCACCTCGAGGTGTACGGCGCCCTTGGGCTGTATGGCTCCGGGGAAGTCGAGTTCAATGTCCCGCATCTCGAAATGAACGCGCTGCTCGCCAACCTCGAACAGCCGCAGGTTGAGGGTGGCCCACTCGTCTGCTGTGCGGAAGGTGATCCGCGATCCGGGGACGGAGGAGCGGAAGATGTACTGGGTGCCCTGCAGCGCGCCGACGACCTGCGGCATCCAGGGCGAGAACGGGTAAACACAGGGGCGGCCCCGCGAATCTGTCGCTTCGTAGATGAATTCGTAGCCGCCTTCTGCCCGGCCCTGAAGCGGGTCGGCGCCGCGTCCCTCGTAGACTTCGCGTCCGGCTGCGCGGGATGCTTCGCACTTCACGCGCAGGGTCGTCGCGGGTGCGCGCAATCCCTCCATGGGCATGTAGAAGGGATAGAGCCGGTCGCTCTCCTCAGCGGGAAGGGGACGGAAGGAGGCGGGGGGCTGCGATGGTGTGGCGGCCGGGAGACGGGCGGGCGCCGCCACGTTGACAATCAGGGGAAGAGTCAGGGCGAGCAAGACTTTGGGCTTGAGGGGCAGCGGCGGTCCGATACCAGGCCTGCCGAGCGCGCGTGCTTTGCCTCGCACCGGCCTGCGCGTGTTCAGGGCGGCGAGGGGCACCTCGTTCATCCTGCGATCGCCACGACTTCGCGCAGGATCGGGCCCGGCCGGGCGAACAGATACCCCTGTCCCAGTCGGCAGCCCATCTCGGACAGCTTGCGCCGCTGCTCCTGCGTTTCCACGCCCTCGGCGACCACCTGCTTGCCGAGGCCCTGCCCAAGGCCGATGATGGCGCGAATGATCGCCTCGCTTTGTCCGCCGTCCTGGAAGAGGCCGCGGGTGAAGGACTGGTCGATCTTGAGCATATCGAAGGGCAGATGCTTCAGGTGGATCAGCGAAGCGTAGCCGGTGCCGAAATCGTCGAGCGCGACCGTCACGCCCGCTTCATGGAGAAGGGCAAGCGCATGCGTCGTTCCGTTGATGGCCCGTCCCAGAACGAAGTCCTCGATGATCTCGACGCACAGCCGGTCGGGCGCCACGCCAAAGTCGTCAAGGCGCCGCAAGAGCCAGACGGCATCTTCCGGCCCGTCCAGCTGGGCGCCGATGAGATTGATGGAGAGCTTGGGAAGCGCCTGCGGATAGTCGCGCAGGGCCGCCAGCGCCATATCGAGAACATGGTGCTGCACCATCAGGCCAAGGGTGCGCTCGTTAAGCATGTCCCCGAAGGTGGCGGGCGTCATCATGCCGTGCTGGGGGTGCTGCCAGCGTAGCAGCGCCTCGTGATAGCAGGCACGCCCCGTGTCCATATCGACGATGGGCTGGAAGTGCAGCAGGAACTCCTGCCGTTCGATTCCGTGCCGGGCTTCCTGTCCGAAGACCTGTTGCGTGTGCAGCTTCTCCCTCATGCGCGGCAAGAAGGCCTGCAGGCGGCGGCGGCCGTTCTGCTTCGCCTCGTAGAGGGCGAGGTCAGCGTTCTTCACAAGCACGTCAGGTGCGAGGGCGTCACGCGGCCACACGGCCGTGCCGATGCTGAGCGAGAGCGCCCAGGACCGGCCGCCATGCGTCAGCGTTCTGCCCTGCAGATGTTCGAGCCGCATCCGGATGCCGTCGGCAGAGCCGGGCGTCCAGGGCAGCAGGATCGCGAACTCGTCGCCCCCGGTGCGCGAGACATGCGCGAGGGGACCGGCCGCTTCAGCCAGTCCTGCGCCAACCTGTCCGAGCAGGAGGTCTCCCCCATCGTGGCCAAGGCGATCGTTGATGGCCTTCAGGTGATCCACGTCGAGGAGGAGCAGCATGAAGGGGGTTCTGGAAGCATCGGCGCACATGGCGCGCAGGCGCGACTGAAAGGCGGCGCGGTTGCCAAGTCCGGTAAGGTAGTCCGTCTGCGCCGCCCGGCGGAAGGTTTGGCTCTCCACCTCCATGACCTTGCGGGCCTGTTCGGCAGCATCGCGCTGGCGTCCGAGGAGGCGGAAACGGTCGGCGATGGCAAGGGCGAGGGCGGTGGACTCGAACGCCAGGGCCGCGAAGCTTGCCATGTCGATCAGATCGTTCTGGGGAAAAAGCCCGAAGTTGCGGCTGACGCGCAGGCCGAACACCACCAGGACCGGCGTCCAGCCCGCGAGATAGAACCACACCACGCGGCTGCGGGCGCGCAGGGCGATGATGGTGCCGAGGCCGACGCACAGGGCGCTCATCACGAAAGCGATGTTGAGCCACTGATCGCTCTGTCGCGGCTCTACGAACAGGCAGAAGGCTGCGAGTACCCCGCAGACGAGGTTGAACCAGGCCAGCGATCGCCCCCACGTCATCAAGGTGCGCGGCAGTATGCCTTCCTCGATGACCGTGATGAAGAACATGTTTCCGGCCGCGATGAGACCGGAAACCAGAAGGTAATTCGCCGTGGCACTGACCGGCCCCACGTATTCCGGAAAGACGAAGGCGAATGTGTTGGTCCAGGAAAGGCCGTAGCCGAGAACCAGCGCGGACCAGACCAGATACCAGCGCTGGAAGACGAGCCTTTGGCCCGTGTAGATGAGCAGGTTGAAGGCAAAGGCCGAGCCGATCGCGCCGATGAAGATGCCTATGAGCGCGAGCCATCGCCACTCCAGCTTCAGGAGGTCGGTCGAGGTGGCAGCGTCAAGCTTGCGCATGAGCGACAGGTCGTCGAGCCTTTCAAAGCCGACGTAGATATCGCGAACCGCGGCGCCTTTCCGCGTCACCGGAAAACGCAGCATCCCGCCAAGGCTCCAGTAGTCGCCCACGGCGCCCGGCGTGACGGTGGTGGTCTCAGCCTGTCCATCCCGGTGGACGATGACCACCGTCAGGCTGGTGAACCGGGCCTGGTCGATCAGGAGGTGCCAGTTGGAGGGCATGGCGGCCACGCGTCCCGGATCGCGCACTTTCAGCCACACCCATCCACTCCCATAGGCGTCATGGGAGGGGGGACTGGAGCAGTCGAAGCGGAGGCGGGAAACGGCCTCGGCGCTTGTCGGATAATCGGCGGCAGCCGTGGCATAGCAGGTGTCCGACCGCATGCGCACAACCTCCGCACGCGCCGTCGACGTCCACGAAAGTGCGGCCAGACAAAGCCAGACCAGGACAAGAAAGTACCGACTCCGCATGCACCAACCTTACCCGGGCGGATCCTAAAGGCTGCAGGTAAACGGCAATGGTTAACGAAAATGTGCTCACGGCGGTATCTGCCGCATGACACAAGTCGTATCTCCTGCCGTTCTTTCCTGTTAGCAAAGTCGGAGCGTAGACGGAGAAAATCTTTTCATGACAAGCGCTATTGCCGTCCGCGACCTTCCCGTTGCAGTGATCGGCGGGGGTTTCAGCGGGACGCTGCTGGCTATCAATCTGTTGCGCTATGGCGTTAAGGTCATCCTGATCGAACGCAGTTCGGCACAGCTGGCGAAGGGCGTGGCATTCGGAACCCGACGGCCCGAGCACCTCCTGAACGTACGTGCGTCCAACATGAGCGCCTTCCCGGACGATGCCGGGCACTTCCTGCGATGGATGCACTTCTCCGACGCGGACGAGGCGAACCGTTTCGTGCCGCGCCTCAGCTACGGGACTTACCTGCGCGAACTGCTGGTGCAGGCGCTTGCAAAAGCCGGGAAGGACGCGCGCATCGTCGACGGAGAAGCCTGCGCGATCGAACGGGTTGACAGCCACGCACGGGTGAAGCTGGCAAATGGCTCCATTCTCCCCTGCCGCGCCGCCGTGCTGGCGCTCGGCAACTTCCCTCCCTTGCCTCATCCGGTGCTGGAAGGGCTGCCATCCCACCTCTACCAGGCCGACCCCTGGGATCGCACGGCTCTTGAAGGCCTGGCGGAGCTTGAAGAGGTGATGGTGGTGGGAAGCGGCCTGACGGCAGCCGATGTGGTCCTGTCGCTGGAGGCGTCCGGGTTCCGGGGTCGAGTGACGGTGCTGTCTCGCCGCGGCCTCAAGCCCCTTCCGCATGCGGAACGCGGGCCGGTGGTGACGCCCATACCCGATCCCGAACTGCGCGGTACGGCACTCGTCCGCGATGTACGGCGCCGGGCGGCGGAGGTCGGCTGGCGTAGCGCGGTCGATGCCCTGCGGCCACACACCCAGAATATCTGGCGACGCCATTCCGCAGAAGGACAGGCTACCTTCCTGCGTCACTTGCGTCCGTATTGGGATGTGCACCGCCATCGCCTCTCCCCGACCGTCGCGGCTCGGCTGACAGAGCTCGAGGAAAAGGGGCGGCTCCGTTACCTCGCCGGCAAGCTGTGTGACGCCCAAGCCATCGACCAGCGCGTGCGGATCAGCTATCGGCCCCGGGGCGCTGACCGCCAGGAAGCAGTCATCGTGGACCGCGTCTTCAACTGCGCGGGTCCGGACGGCAACCTGCATCGCCTGGCGACGCCGCTGCTGAGGCATCTACTGGACGCCGGTCGCATCCGCAGCGATGCCCATGGCCTGGGCGTGGACGTGGACCATCTGAGCCGGGTGCGTGACAGGAAGGGCAACCCACAGGATGATCTTCTGGCCGTCGGTCCGATAACCAAGGGTGAGGCTTGGGAGATCGTGGCAGTGCCGGACATCCGGCGGCAGGTGTGGAACCTGGCCCGCTTTCTGGCGGATGAGCACTGGGTGGGCGGCGAGGGGTTGTAGAAGCGGAGCGCTGGCTTCAGAAGGTCTGGCGGGCAAGTACGGTGAACATCGCGCGGGCTTGATCCTGGCGGGCGGGGGTTTCTAGGAGAGGCCCGGTCCCACCGGCAGGGCGCTGCCGCCTGAGCCATGGTTTTGGAGATCGTGACGTGAAGCATATCCCCTGGATTCTCCTTGCGATCGTCGGCGCGCTCGGCCTGGCGGTCCTCGCCACGTCACGTGGAGAGCCGGTCAACGCGCTGTGGATCGTGGTCGCGGCGGTCAGCTGCTTCCTCGTCGCCTACCGTTATTACGCGCTGTACATCGCCCGTCACGTCATGCGGCTGGATCCGCTTCGTGCCACGCCCGCCCATACACTCGCCGACGGTCTGGATTACGTGGCGACGGACAAGCGCGTGCTCTTCGGGCATCACTTTGCGGCGATCGCCGGGGCGGGGCCACTGGTGGGGCCTGTGCTGGCAGCACAGATGGGATACCTGCCGGGCACGCTGTGGATCATCTTCGGCGTCGTGCTCGCGGGAGCGGTGCAGGACTTTATGGTCCTGTTCATCTCCATGCGGCGGGACGGCAAGTCGCTGGGCGAACTGGTCCGCCTTGAGATGGGGCCGGTTGCGGGCACGATAGCTCTGGCCGGTGCCTTCCTGATCATGGTCATCATCCTGGCCGTCCTCGCCCTCATCGTCGTTCGCGCGCTGGCGGAAAGTCCCTGGGGCATGTTCACCGTCGCGGCGACGATCCCGCTGGCGCTGGCGATGGGCGTCTATACGCGCTGGATCCGCCCCGGCCGTATCGGCGAGGTTTCGCTGCTCGGCTTCGTGGGTCTCATCGCGGCCATCGTCTTCGGCCAGAACGTGGCCGCTTCGCCCTTCTGGGGACCGCTGTTCACATTCACGCCCGAGACGCTCTGCTGGATACTGATCGGCTATGGTGCCCTTGCCTCGATCCTGCCGGTCTGGCTGCTGCTCGCTCCGCGCGATTACCTGTCCACCTTCCTCAAGATCGGGGCAATAACGGCGCTGGCCATCGGCATCGTCGTCATGGCGCCGGACCTGCGAATGCCCGCTCTGACCCCGTTCGTCGATGGCGGAGGCCCCGCCTGGTCGGGCTCGCTGTTCCCGTTCCTGTTCATCACGATTGCCTGCGGCGCAGTCTCCGGCTTCCATGCGCTGATCGCCAGCGGCACCACGCCAAAGCTGATCGGCAGCGAAGTCGACGCGCCCTTCATCGGCTATGGCGCGATGCTGATGGAGGCGTTTGTCGCCATCATGGCGCTGGTGGGGGCTTCTATTCTCGACCCTGGCATCTATTTCGCCATGAACAGCCCGGCTGCCGTCCTCGGCAGCGATCCGGCAAGCGCCGCACAGGCTGTCACCGCAATGGGCTATCCGGTTTCCGCTGAAACCCTGGCTCAGACCGCGCGCGACGTGGGCGAGCATACGATCGTTTCCCGCACCGGCGGAGCGCCGACGCTGGCGGTCGCCATGGCCGAGATTTTCAGCCACATCCTGGGCGGAACCGCCATGAAGGCGTTCTGGTACCACTTTGCGATCCTGTTCGAGGCGCTGTTCATCCTGACCGCCGTCGACGCCGGGACGCGCGCCGGACGCTTCATGCTGCAGGACCTCATCGGTCTCGTGGTGCCGTCGTTCCGGGCGGGGACGTCATGGGTGCCGGGTGTCGTCGCCACAGGCCTGTGCGTGGCCAGCTGGGGGTTCTTCCTCTATCAGGGCGTCACCGACCCGCTGGGCGGCGTCAATACCCTGTGGCCGGTGTTCGGCATCTCCAACCAGATGCTCGCGGCCGTGGCGCTGATGCTTGCGACGACGGTGCTCTTCCGCATGAAGCAGCAGCGCTATGCCTGGGTCACGGCCGTGCCTACCGTGTGTCTGCTGATCTGCACGCTCACCGCCGGCAGCCTCAAGCTCGTCTCGGCTGACCCCGCCGTCGGTTTCCTGTCCCACGCTGCACGCTTCGCGGCGGCAATCGAGGCAGGAGTGGTGCTGGCGCCCGCGAAGTCGATGGCGGAAATGCGGGCCATCGTTTTCAACGACCGCATCGATGCTGCGCTGTGCGCCGTGTTCCTGGCGGTGGTCCTGTCCCTGCTGTTCTTCACGATACGCACGTGCCTGGCGGCGTTGCGCGCTGATCGGCCGATCGTGAACGAAAGCCCGGCGCAAATGGTGCCGGCGGAATGAAAGCGCTGCGCGCCATGCTGCGCCTCATGGTGGGACAGCCTTCTTATGACGCCTATCTGGTGCACATGGCGCAGCGCCATCCGCACGCGACGCCGATGAGCCGTGTGGAGTTCTTCCGGAACCGGGAACAGGCCCGGTACGGTGGCGCGGGCGGAGGAAAGTGCTGCTGACCGTCTGGGCGGCTACGGGCGCAGCACCCAGCCGCCGTCGACGTGAATGGTCTGCCCCGTGATCCAGCGTCCCGCTTCCGAGCAGAGCAGAAGCGCCGTGCCCACCAGTTCGTCGGGTTCACCCCGGGCGCGCAGGGCACAGGTCATGTCGAGGAAGCGGATAAAGGGGGAATCGTCAGGCACCAGCATCTTGCCCGCGTCGGACATGACGTTGCCCGGAGCGATCGCATTGCAGGTGATGCCGTCCTTGCCCAGTTGTTTGGCAAGACTCGTGGTCAGCCCCACCAGCGCCAGCTTCGAGATCCCGTAGAGGCCGGTGGCGGGAAAGGCGCCGCCACTGGTCTGGTTGACGATGCGGCCGCCTCCGCGTGCGCGCATCGACGGGATAACGGCCCGTGCGCACAGCAGCGCACCGGTGAGGTTTACGGCAAGAGCGCGGTTCCAGGCGTCCAGGCTCACGGTTTCGCAGTTGTCGTAACTGATATCGACCATCAGCGCCGCGTTGTTGATGAGGATGTCGACGCCTCCGAAGGCGTCTTTCGCGGCAGCCCCCATCGCCAGCGCGGAGCCTTCGTCCGCAACATCCACCTGAAGTCCCAGCGCCCTGCCGCCCCGTTCGGTTATCTCTGCGGCGACGGCCTGGGCGCCTTCGCCGTTCAGGTCAGCCACCACAACAGTCGCGCCGGCTTGCGCAAGGCCCATGGCATAGGCGCGACCAATGGAATTGCCGCGGCCGCCGGCACCGGTCACGACGGCGACCTTGCCGTCGAGCCGGAACTGATCGAGCGAGAACGTCATCGTCGTCTCCTCAGCCTGCAGTGATGCCGGCGTCGATGGAAAGGGTCGCGCCGTGGAAACCGCGCCCGGCCTCCGAGGCGAGCAGCACAATGAGGTCGGCCACGTCCTGCACCTCCACCAGCCCGCGCATCCCGGAAAAGCGCTTGAGCAATTCGATGTCGCAGCCTTCCGGCGGCACGTAGTTCGCGGCGATGTTCGTCATCATGCCGCCAGGCGCGACCGCGTTGATGCGGATAGGCTTCTTCTGGAACTCCATGGCCATGGCCTTCGTCATTCCGACGAGGCCCCACTTGCTGGCGCAATAGGCCGCGGCATAGGCTTCGCCGATGTAGGAGGCGCAGGACGCGACGTTGACGATGGCGCCGTTCGTTTCCAGCAGGTGCGGTATGGCGGCTTGCGAGAGGAAGAAGGGGGCGTTGAGATTGACGTCGATGGTCCGCTCATACCGGTCGCGCGGCATGTCCGGCGTGTTGGCAAGGTAGATCAGCCCGGCCACGTTGCAGAGCGCATCGAGCCGACCGTACGCCTCAACGGCGCGGGCGACCACGGCGTGACAGGCGGCGGGGTCGGACAGGTCGGCCACTTCGCTGCGGACATCGGCCGATCCGAGCTGCTCCACCGTCTCGGCAAGGCCCTCCGCCGCGACGTCGACCAGCCAGAGCCTGGCACCTTCGGCGGCAAGCTTGACGGCGGTGGCGCGCCCCAGCCCCGATGCAGCGCCGGTGACGAGCGCGACCTTGCCGGACAGGTTCAGATTCTCGAAAATCATAGCTTCTCCCTTGTCACGCCGGTCGCCTTCAGAAACGGCATGGCCGCTGTCGCAAGCGCGTTATCCTGGTGCGCGATGGCACCGAGCAGGTTCACATCCTTGAAGAGCAGACCCGCCCCGTGCGCGAACGCCGAAGGGGAGGGGAGGCGGGCGAAGACTTCGAAACCGAAGCTGCGGCCGCTCGAATGCTGGATCAGATCCGCCATCGCCGAGCGCGCGACGCCAAGGCCTTCCGCGAGCGCAAGAGCGCTGTAGGCCAGCCCCATGTTGGCGGCGAGAAGGGCGTTGTTCACGATCTTCGCGCGCTGGCCGGCGCCCGCCTCGCCAAGAAGGACGATCTTGTGGCCGAACGTCTGCAGGATGGGCAGCGCCTGATCGAAGGCGGCTGTGCTGCCACCGCACATCACCGTCAGCGTGCCGGCTTCAGCGGCAGGGCTGCCCCCGCTGACTGGTGCGTCGAGCAGGAGAACCCCGCGTTCCGCTGCGGCGTGCGCGAGATCCTCGCAGGTCTGCGGAAGGACCGTCGAATGGATCGCCAGCAGGCTGCCGCGCCGCATCGCGGGCAGGATCCGTCCGCAGACCTCCCGCACGTCCGCGTCGTTGACGACGCAGACCCCCACGTGCTCGCAGGCGGCGCCAAGCTCCTCGATCGAGGCGGCAACATCGGCACCTTTCTCCCGGAAAGGCGCTGTGGCTTCCGGGCGCCGTGCCCAGACGGTCAGGCGGTTGCCCGCCATCATGCGCACGGCAATGGGCGCGCCCTGCGAACCGAGGCCGATGAACCCGACGTCAGCCATGCCAGGGCAGCCCATTTTCGACCTTGCCGATCATGTCCAGCACCACTCCGTTGATCCGCGAGGCCTTTGGCCACCCCGCGTGTGTGCCGTACTGCAGGACGAACTCGAGCATTTCCGCCGGTTGGCAGTTGCCGCTCGCCATGGCCGCGTGAATATGGCTGCGGATCGGAATGTCGGCGCCGGATTCGCACACACCCACAAGCGTGATCCATCGCCGCGAACGTTCGTCGAGACCCGGGCGCCGCCACATCTCGCCGAAGACGAAGTTGTTGATGCCTTCAAGGTACGGGTTCGAAGGCGGTCCGGGCGGGAAGGTCATGACCTTGTGGAAGGCTGCGTGTCCTTGGGCCACGCGTTCCTCCGGATCCCAGGGCGCGGGACGGATCGGCGGGACCTCGGCAGGCGCGAGCCCCTTTTCCTTGGACATCCGGGTCACGGCACGGTCCAACCGGCCGCCGTTCCCCCAGCCGGAATAGACGGCGAGGTGAAGCGCGGCCTCCCGCAGTTCAACCAGCGTCAGGGCCTCGGTCGTGAGGGCGCCGCGCACGAAGTCGTCCAGCTGCGTATCCGCGAGTCCGCAGGTGGCGGCCGATGCCAACGCGACAAGGAAGCGCGCGCGGCGTGGAAGACCGGGGCGCGCCCACACTTCCGCGAACACAAAGTCGCGCCAGGATTCCTCGAGCAGGGTGGCAGGCGCGGCGGCTGCCCGGCCGGTGACGTCCCCCTCGATGGCGACGCCACGGGCGCTGCGGTCCCTCGGGTCGAGCAGGGTCATTGCAGGTTGATCCATACGTTGCGCACCTGCTGGAATTCGCGAAGGCCCTCGATCCCGCCGAGACGGCCATGGCCTGAATGCTTCATCCCGCCGAAAGGCACGCAGGGCGTCATTGCCTCGCCCGATCCGTTGACCTGAACCTGTCCGGCCATCATCTGACCGGCGACCCGGTGCGCGCGGGCGAGGTTGGTCGTGTGGACGTAGGCGCCGAGGCCGTAGTCGGTGCCGTTTGCCAGCGCGACGGCTTCCTCCTCGCTGTCGAACGGCGTGACCACCAGCACAGGCCCGAAGACCTCGTGGCGCGCGATTTCGCTACCGGGCGCCACGTCGGCAAGGATGGTGAGCGGGTAGAACGTGCCGCCGGCGTGATCACCGCCCATGCGCTCTCCGCCGCAGACCACGCGCCCACCTTCGGCAGCGCCGCGCTTCACCAGTCCGTGGATCCGTTCAAGCGCAGTCTCCGAGATAACCGGACCCATGACCGTGTCCATCGCGAACGGATCGCCAACCTTTATGTGACCCGCCATGGCCCCAAGCATCTGGACGTAGGGTTCGTAGATCGTGCGTTCCACGAGCAGTCGCGTGCCGTTCACACACCCCTGTCCGTTCGCGCTGACCCCGCCCGACAGACCGCGCTTGGCCGCTGCCTGAAGGTCGGCGTCGGCAAACACGAGGACTGCGGACTTGCCCCCCAGTTCAAGGCCGACGGGCTTCAGGGCCGGCGCCGCGCTGCCCAGGATCTTGCGCGCCGTGGCACCGCTGCCGATGAATTCGATCTTGTCGATGCCCGGATGCTCGACCATCGCGGCGCCCACGTCCGGTCCGCCTGTCACCAGGTTGACGACGCCGGGGGGAAAACCGGCCCGCTGCACCAGTTCCATCAGTTTCATAAGCGACCACGGCGCCGTTTCGGGGGCCTTGAGGACCAGGCAGTTACCGGCTGCCAGGGCGGGAGCCATCACCATCGTGGCGGCGAAAAGCGGTCCGTTCCAGGGCACGATGACGCCGATCGTGCCATAAGGCTCGTAGCTGACGTAGTCATGGGCAGGCCCGCCCCAGGTCGGCACGGTGCGGCCTTCGAGCTTGTCGGCCCAGCCGCCGAAGTAGCGGAATTTTTGCGCAGCGTCGGCGCTCATGTGCGGTCCGGCCAGGAGGATGGAGCCGTTCTCCGCCGTCAGCAGGGGGGACATCTCCGCCGCACGTTCCTCTATTGCGGACGCCAGCTTCAGCATGAGGTCGCGCCGCTTGTCACCGGGCATGGCGCGCCACGCCGCTTGCGCCGCCTTCGCGGCGGCCACGGCCCGGTCCACGTCGGCGGCGCTTGCCAGCCTGATCTCTCGCGTTGTCTCTCCGCTTGCGGGGTAGATGTGGGCAAAGGCCTCCCCCGTGCCGCCCGCCTCGGCCTTCCCGCCGATCATGAGCGCATGTTCGGGCAGGGAAATGTCGGGCATGCGAAAGCCCATGATCCTGATCTCCTCTCCGCTGGCGGTGGACCGCCGTTGTTTGTTCGCGAGGCTATCGGCCGGAAAATAGGTGGTCAATTGACTTGAATTACACCTATTCACCCGGAATATCAGCGGAGGCAGGTAATAATAGGCATTTAATTCGAGGATGGCGTGTCGGTGAAGAAGGCCAATCTGATTGTGCGGACGACTGCTGTGCTGCGCGAGCGCATTTTCGCGGTGGCCGAGGGGGAGCGGATCGGGTCGCTTCATGAACTGGCGCGCTCGCTTGAGGTCGGTATCGTAACCCTCCAGCAGGTCGCGCGGGTGCTGGAGCACGAAGGCGTGCTGGAAGTCCGCCGTGGCCCGGGCGGCGGGTATTATGGCGCCCGCCCCGATGCGGCGTCTCTGGAGCGGGGGCTTCACGCCTACATGCGGATGAACCCCGCCTCATACGAGGAGGCGCTCGACGTCACGTCATTGCTGTTCAACGAACTGGCCACGGCTGCTGCCCGTTGCACGGAACCGCGCCTGCGCGCCCAGTTGTCGGTTCTGGCGGAGCGGTTGCCGGAGTGTTCGACGATGAGCGATTGCGGGCGCTTCGAAGTCGAATTCCAGGAGCTTCTCTTCCGTATGGTGCGCCGCCCGCTGTTCGAGATGCTGACCCGCGTGACGCTTCAGTACTCGACCGGGCACGCCGCACCGCAGATCTCCGTTTTCGACGAAGACGGTCCCTCGTGGCGGGATGGGCGCAAGCGGATCATTGCGGCGATCCTCGCCAATGATGCGGAACTGACGCGCTTCGAGGCGAACCGGCAGAATCGCGCCGTCATTATCGCTTACCTCAACGGGCGCGGTTCAGGTGCTGGCGGCATCGGGTAGCGGATCGCCACGCAAGGCAGCGGCGAGCTTTTCCCGGTCAAGCCTTCCCTCCCACCGTGAAACCACGATTGTCGCCATGGCATTGCCCATGAAGTTGGTGAGGCTGCGGCACTCCGACATGAAGCGATCGACGCCCAGGATCAGCGCCATGCCGGCGACCGGAACGGACGGCACGATCGAAAGGGTCGCCGCCAGCGTGATGAAGCCGGCACCCGTCACGCCGGCCGCGCCCTTGGACGAGAGCATGGCGACGCCGAGAAGCAGCAGTTGCTGCCCGAGTGTCAGTTCCACGTTGCAGGCCTGGGCGATGAACAGGGCGGCCAGGGTCATGTAGATGTTGGTGCCATCGAGGTTGAATGAATATCCCGTCGGTACGACGAGACCCACGACGGCTTTCGCGCAGCCCGCCCGCTCCATCTTCTCGATCAGCGCCGGCAGCGCGCTTTCGGAGGAGGACGTGCCCAGAACCAGCAGCAGTTCGCCCTTGAGGTAGGCGATCAGCTTCAGGATGGAGAAGCCGCACAGTCGGGCCACCGCGCCCAGGATGATGAGAACGAAAAGGAGTGACGTCGCGTAGAAGGTGGCGACCAGCTGCAGCAGGTTCGCAAGGCTGCCCACGCCGTACCGACCGATGGTGAAAGCCATGGCGCCGAAGGCTCCGACCGGTGCCAGCCTCATCACGATCGATACCAGCTTGAAGATGACGACCGATATGTCTTCCAGCAGAGACAGGGCCGGCGCGCCGCGATCGCCGATGGAAGCGAGCGAAATGCCGAACAGGATCGCCACCACCAGAACCTGCAAAATGTTGTCCTGCGCGAGGGAGGATACCAGCGTATCCGGGATCATGGCGTCGACGAAACCGGCGAGTGTGCTCTCGTGCGCCTTTTGGGAATACTGAGCCACCCTGCTGGCATCGAGCGAGGCCGGATCGATGTTCAGCCCGGCCCCCGGCTGAACGAGATTGGCGACGATCAAGCCCAAGATCAGCGCCAGCGTCGAGAAAAAGAGGAAGTAGGCGAACGCCTTGGCGGCCACACGGCCGACGGTGCCGAGGTCGCGCATGCCGGCGATACCGGTGACGATCGTGAGGAAGATGACCGGTGCGATCACCATCTTCACCAGCTTGATGAACATGTCGCCAAGCGGCTTCAGCGCTTCCCCGGTGGCGGGTTGAAAGTGGCCGAGCAACACGCCCGCCGTGATGGCGATGAGCACCTGGACGTAGAGATGCGTGTACCAACGCCCCGGTGCGACAGGGGAAGAAGGCGCGGTCGAAACGGAGTGCATGGGTCGGACGTGATCCTGTCTGGCAAACGCAAGGGGCGAGACGCTTACCGGGCAAGGGAGTTCCTGTCTAATTCCACTTTCGAAAAGAAAATTTCTGCTCAAGTGCAAAGACTATCCGGATACGGATGGAGTCCATATCGCCCTGCGTTATTGGTTATAGATCAAGGTGATTCTTAAAAGATGAGCGCAGCGGCGCCCGTTTACATGATGCGGTCGCCACCCGGCATGGTTGTGAGGGAGCGATGAGCCCTTGATCTCTCGCCCGATAAGAAGCACCTTTCGACATGCGGGATCACTGAAGGCAGGAAATCGCTGTCGACACTTGCGGGGTGGCTGTGATGGGCGTGCTGATGATACCGGGCGAATATGGCACAAGACAGTGTGAACGGCCCGCCTCTACCGGGGTCGCGGGCTTGCAGGTGGCTTTGCGATGTTGCCGCTGAAGGTGGACCTGGCTTCGAGCAGCCATGAGCTCGTTCGTGTCATGCTGGTGGCTGACAGACCGGCCAGCCTGCGCAGTCTTGAAGGCATATTGTCGCTTGATAACGTGGCGCTCATCACCGCGTCCTCGCCACAAGAGGCGCTGCACCTGCTGAAGGAGCATGAAATCGCCGTGGCTGTGCTGGACGTGGAGGAGCAGGGCACGGGCAGCTTTGAAATAGCCGAGCGGATGCGGGCCGATGACGGCCTTGGCCGCGTACCCATCATCTTCATAACACACGGCGATGCGGACAACTTCCGGCGCTTCCGCGGCTACGAAGCCGGGGCGGTGGATTACATCCAGAAGCCGGTGGTAGCCGATGCCCTGCGCGTAAAAACTGAAGTATTCTGCGATCTGCATCGCCAACGCTGCCAGATTGAGGCGCAGCGGGCGGAACTTGCCGCCACCGCCAAGGCGCTGCACGAGGCCGACGCGCGCAAGGATCGCTTCCTTGCCGTCCTCGCCCATGAACTGCGCAATCCCGTGGCGGCCCTGATGAGCGGTCTGGATCTGCTGGGCCGCCCCCGGGGCATCGAGAGGGCCGACGAAATCCGCGCCCAGATGAGCCGCTTGCTGTTCCACCTGTCGCGGATGGTGGAAGATCTGCTCGACGTGGCGCGTGTCAGCGAAGGCAAGCTCTCGCTCAGGCTCGAGCGCATGGATCTGCGCCTGATCCTGACTTCGGCGGTAGAAGGAAGTCAGCACAACATTCAGGCCGCCGGACATACCCTTGTCGTCGACTTTCCCGCCGAGCCGATCATGATCGAGGCGGATCATACGCGGCTGGCGCAAGTGGTCGCCAACCTTCTTAACAACGCCGCCAAATACACACCCTCGGGTGGGAAGATCACCCTGTCGACGCAAGTGACCGGCAGGGACGTGGAAATCCGCGTCAGCGACAACGGCGTCGGCATCCCGGAGGCCATGCTGCCTCACATTTTCGGCATGTTCATCCAGGTCGACGGGCATCAGGCGCGGGCACAAGGAGGGTTGGGCATCGGCCTTGCGCTTGTTCGCCAGCTCGTTGCCCTGCATGGCGGCACGATCCGGGTCGAAAGTGAGGGTGAAGGGAAGGGCAGCACCTTTATCGTGACCCTTGCGCTGTCTCGCGTGGTGTAGCCGATCCGGCCGCGAGGGTTGATGCAGCAAACCCGAAGAGGCTAAGGCCCATTGCGGGGCGTCTTGGTCAGGCAACAACGACAGGATCTCGGTTTGCTGCGGAAGAAATGGTCAATGCGCCGCTCGGCAGGATTGCGCAGGCGAGTGGCGGGAACGCTGACCCTGGGCGCATGGATGGCTGCCGGCACCTCTCTGGCCCAGTCGGCACCGTTCGAGCTTTCCGGCCCCGAACTCAAGGTTCAAGTCACCCGCAAGGGGCAGACTCTGCCTATCGGGAGGGTACCGAGCCTGGCTCCCGGTGACACCATCATCGTCCGGGGGGCGCTGCCCGAGAACCAGAGCACGAACTTCATGCTCATGTCCGCCTTCCTGCGCGGCGCCACCAATCCTCCGCCCGAAGAGTGGATCGACATCGCGCGGATCTGGAAGTCGAAGGAGAAGGACAACACCCTCACGCTTACCGTGCCGCCCGATGCGCGGCAGCTGGTGCTGCTCATGGTGCCTGAGACCGGTGGCGCTGAAGGCGTGCTCGAGGACGCAGTTCGCGGCAAGCCGGGCGAGTTCGTGCGCGCCAGCCAGGATCTCAACCAGGCCTCGCTCGATCACTCCCGGCTGACCGCATTCATGGCGGCCATTCGCGCGCAGGACGACAGCGGACCGGAATACCTGCGCACGGTGGCGCCGGTGCTGGCGCGCAGCCTTTCGATCAAGCTGCAGGAGGATTGTCTTCTCAAGGTGATCGAGCTTCAGGCATCGTGCCTGGTGCAGAACCGCGAGACGCTGGTGCTGAACGATGTTCACACAAGTTCCCTTGCCGATACCCTGACGGGCACGCCCACGGATCTGGCGCTTCGGCTCAGCGCGACCAAGGAGGCCGGCGGCGGGTATTACAGCCCCTACATCGCGGTCGCACGCGACGTGGCGCGCATCTTCGGGGCTTTCAGCAACCCGCAGTTCAATTATCTGGCCAGCCTGACGATGCGGCAGGACGACAGGCTGTCCCTTCTGCTGAACGCCGCGCCCTCGTTCCAGAAGCCCAAGTCCGTCATGGTCGCGGCCATGCCCGCCATCGAGGCTGACATACCGCCTCAACTGCGCAGCGCGGCCAAGGGTCCGATCTGCCTGTCTGCCGGGGCGGTGCTGCCCATCGAAGGCGCGCCGCTCATCTATTCGACAGATTTTGCGCACGCGATGAAGGTCACGCTGACGGCATCCTCCGGGCAGACGGTGGAGGTGCCGGTGACCCCGCGCGCGGACAAGGGCGGCTACGTGCTTTCCGGAGACCCGTTGCCGGAATCTTTCTCGGGCGATCTGCGTGCACGGCTGCATGGGTCCTGGGGGTTCATACCCTTCGACGGGCCTGACTTCATCCTGCAGCGCCCCGGGGGCAAGGCGTGGCAGCCGGTGAGCGGTGCAGGCGCTCTTGTCGCCGGACGCAGCAACGAACTGCTGCTTGAAGGTCCCGGTCCCGCCTGTGTCGAAGCGGTGATGCTGCGGCGCGCCGATGGCTCGATGACGCCGCTTACGTGGAAGAACCAGGATGGGCGGCGCCTCAGTGTCACTGTACCGCTCGACGAAACGGCGTCTGGCGAGCTGAGCGTGGAGGTGCGGCAGCGTGGCCGCGCTACGGCGGAAATGGTGCCTGTCCAGGTGCAGAAGCGCAACGCGCCTGCCCGGCCCGAGGCCGAGGTTCTGGCCCGCACGATCTATCCGGGCTCGCCGTCGCAGGGCGCGCGCAGCCTGACGCTTACCGGCAAGGACCTGCTTCCCGACAACGGCGAGGTGGTGTTTTCGCTAAGAGGCAAGGCGGGGCTGACGTTCGCGCGCGGCGATGCGGTGGAAATTGCGTCCGCCCAGGAGGAGGGCATCGCCCGGCTCACCCTGGGCAAGGGCTTGAAGCTGGAAAGCGCCGATGTTGCCGTGGCATCGCTGAGAGCAGCGGATCTTCCAGCGGGCACGTTCGGTCCGCTCCGCTTCAGGATCGTCCGCGAAGGCAAGGGTGCACCGGGCGAGTGGCAGCCCCTTGTCACGCTCGTCCGCCTGCCGCGTCTTGAGGGCGTGACCTGCGGTGCGCAGAAGGGCCAATGCACGGTTGCCGGCCGGGATCTGTTTCTCGTCGCTTCCGTTGCCGCCGACGATGCCTTCGCTCGGGGTATCGTCGTTCAACCAGGCTATACCGGACGGACCCTGACGGTGCCGCATCAGCCAACCGATGGTTCCCTGCGCTTGCGGCTGCGCGATGATCCGGCATCTGTCATCCGCCTGCCCCTCGACCGGTGAGAAACGGGCGGGGCGCTGCTATCGGTTAAGGGCGATCAGCCAATCGGGGCTCAACCCGCCCGGCGTGCGGCATCCCAGTTGGCCGAGAGCGGCTTCGAGTTCGGCGCGCAGAATCTGCAGCATATGCGCGACGCCCGGCAGCCCGGCGACCGCCAGGGCATGCATCTGCGGCCGCCCTACGAGCACGGCCTGTGCGCCCAGCGCCAGCGCCTTGATGATGTCGGTGCCTTGCCGCACACCGCCGTCAAGCAGCAGCGGCACCTCTCCTCGCGTTGCGTCGATGACATCTGGAAGCATGTCCAGCGCACTGGGAAGACCGTCCAGCACACGCCCGCCATGATTGGAGAGGATGATGCCGTCCACGCCTTCGTCCACCGCCCGCGCGGCGTCCGCCCCCAGCAGCAAGCCCTTCAACAGCAGCGGGAGGCGTGTATTCCGCCGGAGCCACGCAAGATCGTCCCAGCCGGGGGCGGCGTCGGCCAGAGGTGTGCCGAAGAGGACCTGGCCACCGGGGGCCGCGGTATGCCGGGCCTGCGGCAGCCCGGCGAGGTTCACCGCCGACACCCCCTTTGGGAGCGTCATGCCCGTCGGCTTCAGGGCGGCGTCGATGGTCAGGACGATCGCCTCGTACCCTGCGGCTTCGGCACGGCGAACGAGTTGCAGGCTGTGCTCCCGCTCCGGCTGAAGGTACAGCTGGAACCATAGCGGAGCAGTGGCTTTGCCCAGTTCGGCCGCCATGCTCCGCGCTGCGGCTGCGACCTCTTCCAGGGAAATGCTGGCCAGCGTGCTGACGATCATGCCGGTGTCGAGCGCAGTGGCGGCACGGACGCAGGCCAGCTCGCCTTCGGAATGAGCGATCCTCTGGTAGGCCAGGGGCGCGAGGAGCAGGGGCGCCGCGTGCCTGCGCCCGAGCAGGTCCGTCGCCGTGCTGGCGCCCTTCAGCTTGACGAGCGCGCGCGGCAGCAGGCCGAGTCGATCGAACGCTCCCCGGTTCTGGCGCAGCGTGATTTCCCGGCCCGAACCCTGCTGTATGTGAAGCCAGGCCTCTGCAGTAAGGTGCGCCTTTGCCCGCGCCTCATAGTCGGCAAGGGTGCGCAGGTCCTCCGGTATGCTTTGTAAAGGAGGCAGCGGCGCCATCATGTCGCTGACCACTGGCGAAGAAGGTTATGATAGACCTGCGTCAACGTGTCGACCGATGCGTGCTCCGGATGGTCCGTGGCAAGCGACTGGATCGCACCGTCCAGTTCGAACATCAGCCGCCGCTTTTCTGCCGAGGCGACGAAGCTCTGGGTCCAGAAGAACGAGGCGAAGCGCACCCCGCGCGTGACCGGCGCCACCCGGTGCAGACTGGACCCCGGATAGACGATGAGGCTGCCGGCGCGGAGCTTGGCCGTGCGGGTGCCGAACATGTCCTCTATCACCAGTTCGCCGCCGTCGTACTCCTCGGGGTCTGAGAGGAAGAGCGTGCTTGAAACGTCGGAGCGCAGGTGTTCCCCCGTGCCCGGGACGGGGAAGATGGCGTTGTCCACGTGGTTCCCGTAATGCCCGTGGCCGTCGTAGCGCGAGAAGCGCGGCTGCAGCACGCGGGCGGGCAGGGCGGCGGCAATGAACAGCGGCGTCTGCGACAGCCGGTTCAGCACCCGCTCCGACAACTGCCGCGCCACAGGGTGATCGAGGGCAAGCTGTTCGTTGTCCTTCACCCGGGCGGCCCGGTGCCCGGCCGTGATGCGACCGTCGCTCCAATCGGTAGTTTCCAGCGCCTGACGGAACTCGCGAACTTCGGCGGCATCGAAGAGTTCGGGTATCTCTATGACCATGGTGTTCCTATTCCACCGGCGTCGTCCGCTGGCAATCGGAGCCGGCTCTCAACGGGATCGGGCCGCGCCTTGGGAGGCGTCTTCGCGGACCAGCATGTCTTCCAAGGCAGGGCTGATCCATTCCTCCACGGTCGCTCCGCTGCGGGTCAGTGCGCGTACGCGCAGACCTTCCCGGACAGCCAGCGTCCGCATTGACGCCGGCGCATGGACGCTGAGGGCGGTGGCCCAGGCATCGGCCCACATCGCGGAGGAATGGATGACGCTGACTGCCATTGCGTGCTCGACGGGAGCGCCGCTTCGCGGATCTATCGTGTGATGACCCCGGACGTAGTCGCCGGAGGTGGCGACCGCGAGTTGGTGGAGAGCGACGCGCAGGGGCGCTGCCATGTTCGAAGGTGTCTCAAGGTCCACCCACCAGGGATCTCCGTCGGGCCGGAGCCCGCGACCGACCAGTTCGCCGCCGATCTCCACCAGCGCATGCCCGTAGCCGTGATCCTGCAGGAGAGCGGCGAGCGCATCTACCGCAAAGCCCTTGGCTATGCCCGAAAGGTCGAGGTGCAGGCCACCTGGCTGCCGCAGGCGCCGCGAGGCGGCCTCGAAGGCGAGATGGTGGAAGCCCGATCGTGCCTTCGCCGCTGCTATCCCGGCGGGCGTGGGCGCGCCGGTTGCCCCGACCGGCCCATGGCCCCAGATGTCGACGAGCGCGCCGATCGCCGGATCGAAGGCGCCGCCCGACCGTTCCGCCACGTCAAGCGCGGCCTCCATCACAAGGGCGAAATCGGACGGCAGGCCGACCCACTCTCCGCCAGGCGCCGCGTTGAAGCGGGTGAGCACGGAATCGCAGCGCCAATGGCTCATCTGCGCCAGAATGTCCTCGAGCCGCCCTTCGATCGCCGAGGTCAGGCCCGGAAGGTCAAGGTCGGCGCTGCGGGGAAGCCGCACGCGCCAGGTCGTGCCCATGGTCTCGCCGTCCACAGCGATGACCGGCAGGCCCTGGCGCCAGGTGGCGAAGCAGCCCGGATCAATCTCATGGGGGACGGCGAGGCGCATGGCAGGCTCGTCAGGGAGCCACGACTTCCAGCGTGGTGGTGAAGCTCATGCGGCGGGTGGACGCGCGCTTGTCCTCGGGCTTGGCGTCCTCCGCGCTGGCGCTGAGCCAGTGCCAGCCGGCAACCGGCCATTTCACCGCCACCATGCCGTCCGCGCCGGTCGTCAGTTCCTGCGCCTCCTCGGCGCTGCGATACTTCTTGCCACCCGGGACTACAGTAACCTTCACGCCGGCTGCAGGCTTGCCGTCGATGAGGAAGCGGAAGCGGGCCTCTTCGTCGGCAACCAGTTCGGAAGGGTGCGTGACGGGATCGAACTCAAGGCCCTTGCCGGTCAAAGCGATCTTCGTAGGCGCCCCGGCGGTGACGTAGACGTAGTTGCGGGCGGTATTTTCAGCGAGCTTGATATCCGTGGCGTTGGCCGGGATCTCGGCGGGCGTCGCGACGGCGTTGGTCGCACCGGCGGGGCGACGGCCGCCCACGCGCCACTGGTCGGCGCCCAGCTTGAACGTCCCGGCGATGGACACGCGCTCCGTGCCGATCTTCCAGGTGCCGGGCTTGTTCACGGCCACGTCGAAGGTGCCGCGATAGCGTCCCTTCGCCGCGTTCTCGATCTGGCCCTTGCTGCCGTCGGGGGCCCAGACGGATATCTGCGCAGGGTCCATCGCCACGTGATCGGGGTAGAAGAGGTCGTTGGAGACGGCGGCATCGACCGTCACATACTCCTTGGTGGTCGCCAGGTTGCTCGTCGAGGGCAGAAGCCACATGCGATGAGCGAGAGCGGGCGTGGCGAGCACGGACGAAGCCGCGGCCGCGATCAGGATGGTGCGAAGGCGCATGTGTGTTCCCCTTGAGTGATGCAGATGTGTCAGCGAATGGTGATCGAGCCGAGTTCGGTCTTGCCCGAACCGGAACCCTTGCCACCCACCGTGAAGGGCACCGAGACGAGTTCGCGCCCCCCCGTTTCCCGTGCAGCCTCGACCTTGAGCACGTACTGGCCCGAGGGGAGGTTCGTCGGTATAGCTACGGTGTAACGGCCTGGCCCGCGGGTGGCGCCGCTCACGCCGTCGGCAGGCAACTTGAGCGAGCGGCCCCCCTTACGCCACCAGGTGCGCAGGTCGGCCAGCCACTTCGTGCCGGGCTCGTTGCCGCGCTTCTTGACGTCGTACCACACGAACAGCGTCCGCGCGGCGCCCCCGGCAGCCGGCTCCAGCCAGCCGGCGACGTAGGGGCGGTGATACTCGGCCACCTTGATCTGCGGGATCGTGATCGTGACCGACGCCGCCAGCGCGGGCGTGGCGATAGTACCGGCGGCGAGCAGGGGCAGGGCAGGCAGGATCTTCGATCGTGTCATCGCGGTTCTCGTCAGTGAATGAAAAAGAGGGCCAGGAGCAAAGGGACAAGCAGGCTCAATCCCACGAGCGGCCAGGTCGTTGGACGGTGCCGGGCGTGCAACTGCAGCAGGAACAGGCCAGTGATCGTGAAGAGGAGGCAGGCGCCTGCGAAGATGTCAATGAACCACGACCACGCGCCGCCCGTGTTGCGGCCCTTGTGAAGATCATTGAGGTAGGAAATCCATCCCCGGTCAGTGCTTTCCGACTGTACGTCGCCGGTCGTGCGGTCGATGCTGACCCAGGCGTCCCGGCCTGGACCCGGCATCGCCACATAGACTTCATCCTCGCCGGACCAGTCCGCCGCGCGCCCGGTCGGATCAAGGTGGACGGCCTGGGCGACGGCCTCCGCGACTTCCGGGGGGAGGGGCGCGGTCGATCCGCCGGCGGCGGGAAGCCTTGCGAGCAGGCTTTGCGGAAGTCTGCCCTCGTTCTGCGTGACCACCGGCTCCGCGCCGATCGACGCGGCGTGATTAAGCGTGATGCCAGTCACGGAAAAGAGAAGCATGCCGATGAGCGAGACTGCGGCGCTTACCCAGTGCCAGGTGTGTAGCTGCTTGAGCCAGAAAGCGCGCCGCTTTTTGCCCTTCTTCACGTCCGCAACCGGTTTCGGGCGCAGCGCATTGCGTTGGTCGCCGATCGCCGATCCGCCAGCCCGAGAGTTCGCGGGGTGTCGTTCAAGGGCATCGGCAGTCTCCAAATTCGTTTCCTTCAGCTTCAGCGGACAAGAGGGGCAGGACTACGGGTTTGTTTCCCGCACGTTACTGTCCCTCTGGACGGCTTCGTGTGTAGTGTATATGCAAATCACTCGCAATAGAGGTTGGCTGGAGGTTACAATTGGCGACAGTTGCCGCGCTTGCCCCGGAGAGGCCTGACCATTCTCCAGCCGTTCCCGAAGCGCGCCTTGCGTACGGGAACACTGCGGCAGCGAGCGATGCCGATCCCGTTCTCGCTGGTCTAGCTACCGAGCGATCGTGCTACAGTCCTGCCCGCCTGAACCTGTCTGCCGTCGTGGCGTCCGCAGCGATGCTCGGCGCTCTGGTCGGGGCGCTGGCGACAGTGAACGTGGTGGGCAAGCACGAGCAGCGACCGCATCTTTCTGTCGTGGAAGTGCGGGAGCTGGACACGACACCGCCGCCCCCGCCCCCGGAGCCAACCCGCCTCGAGAGGCCGAAGCCTGCCATGATCGAAACGGCGGCGCCGAAGCCGATGATCGAGCTGCCAAGTTCAGGTCCGACGCAGATCATGACGGATGCACCGCCGCCGCCGACACCGGCGCAGGTCACACCGGTACGCGAAAGCACAATGCCCGTCGCGCAAACACCGTCCGCCCCGTCGTCGGGCCGTGCGGCGAGCACGCTCGAAGGCGGTGACCTCTCCAGCCGGGTGCTCTCGGCGAAGCCGCCGGTCTACCCGGTCGAAGCCCGCCGCGCCCGCGAACAGGGCGTAGTGAAGCTTCTCGTGCTTGTCGGAGTGGACGGGGAGGTGAAGGATATCGCCGTGGCGTCGAGCAGCGGCAGTTCGCGCCTCGACACTGCGGCCCTGAAAGCGGTCCGGCGGTGGCGCTGGGTTCCGATGATGAGCAACGGCCTCGCCACGGCCGTGCGGGGGTATGTCACGATACCGTTCGTGCTGACGAAATCCTGAGAAAGCCGCACCGGCGGTCGGGCCGGGGGCTGCCGGGCAGGGCTCTCGGACGGGGGTCAGCGCTCCTGCAGCGCGGTTTGCAGGCGCTTCATGGCCTCTTCAAGCTGTGCGGAGCTGTACGGTTTATCGAGCCTGGCGGCAGGCTGATGTTCAAGGCCCTGTTCGAACCCGCCACTCGCAATGGCGACAGGCACATTGCGCTCGGCCAGTTCGGCGATAACAGGATGCGCCTTCTCGCCCGCAAGGTTGAGGTCGATCACGGCCACGTCGTAATTGCCGGCGGTCGCCCCTTCGAGCGCGGCGGAAAGCGTGGCGTAGGGTCCGACCACCTCGCAGCCGAGATCCGCGAGCATTTCTTCCAACAGCATCGAGACGAGGAATTCATCCTCGGCCACCAGCACTCGCATGCCTTCAAAATCGGGTACTTCGTTCGGCACTGTGCTGTCCTTCAACTTGCGTCTGCGACAACGCCCTGCGCCGTGCCGCTATAGGCATCGCATGATGCCTTGAGCAAGCGACATTCAGCCTTCGATGATCTCCCGGATACGCGCGGCGAGGGTGTCCATCGCGAACGGCTTGGTGATCATGGCCATCCCCGGCTCGAGAAAGCCCGAGGCGACGGCCGCATTTTCGGCATAGCCGGTCATGAAGAGAACCTTGAGATCCGGGCGTGAAATACGCCCGCCATCGGCGACCTGCCGCCCGTTGAGCCCCGGCAGGCCGATATCGGTCATCAGCAGGTCAATGCGCTGGTCCGACTGCAGGATCTCCAGCCCCGCCGGGCCGTCGGCGGCTTCGAGGGCGTGGTAACCGAGGCTGTCGAGCACTTCGAGGATGAGGCAGCGAACCACCGCTTCATCCTCGACGACCAAGACGACTTCGCCGGACTTGGCAGGTGGAGGTGCCTTTATCTCGTGGGTCGCTTCGCCCGGCAGTTCGGCACCGTGATACCGTGGAAGATAGAGCTTGATCGTCGTGCCGATGCCTTCTTCGGAATAGATACGTGCGTACCCTTCGGACTGGCGCGCGAAGCCGTAGATCATCGACAGCCCGAGGCCGGTTCCTTGTCCAATCGGCTTCGTCGTGAAGAAGGGTTCGAAGGCACGCCCCGCCACGTCGCGGCTCATGCCGACACCTGTATCCGTGATTGCGACACACACATATTCACCCGGCTTCACGTCCCGTTCGTGGGCGGGGTGGAAATGATCGAGCCGCGCGTTGCATGTCTCGATGGTCAGCTTTCCGCCATCCGGCATCGCATCACGCGCGTTGATGACGAGATTGAGGATAGCGCTTTCCAGCTGATTGGGATCGCAGCGCGTAAGCCACAGATCGTCCGGCAGCACGAAAGCCAGGTCGATGTTCTCCCCAAGGGTTCGCCGCAGCATATCTTCCATCGAACCAATGAGCGGATTCGTTTGCACCGGACGGGGATCGAGCGGTTGCCGACGCGAGAAAGCCAGAAGGCGGTGCGTTAGGGCTGCCGCCCGCTCTGCCGAGGTTCTTGCGCCGGTCAGCCAGCGCTCGAGATCCTGCGTCTGTCCTTTCTGCAGACGGCTCTGCATGACATCGAGACTGCCGCTTATGCCCTGCAGCAGATTATTGAAATCATGAGCGATGCCACCGGTGAGCTGGCCGACAGCTTCCATTTTCTGGCTCTGCCGCAAGGCTTCTTCTACCGCCCGCTGCTCGGTGATATCGCGGCCTACAGCGTGGATGCGGCGCTCATCGGGCACGGCAGTCCAGGCGAGAAGACGGTAATCGCCATCCTTGGTCCGATAGCGGTTCTCGAATGCCACCGTTCGCCGCCCGATGGACAGCCGCGCTACTTCCCTCGACGTGGCTTCGACGTCGTCCGGATGAATGAAGCTGCTGATACGATGTCCGATCATCTCGCCTTCGTTCCAGCCCAGCAGACGCTCGGCCGAAGGATTGACGGCCGTAATCACCCCGTCGAAGTCGCAGACCAGCATGAGATCGCGGCTGATCGACCAGAGCCGGTTCCGGTCCTGAGCGTAAGCGGCCTCGGCCTGCTTCTGCGCCTCGATCTCGGTGTGAGTGCCGACCCACGCCGAGATGCTGCCGTCCGTATGCGTCAACGGTACGGCGCGGGCGAGGTGCCACCGGTACTGCCCGTTGCTGTCGCGCAGCCGCAGTTCCGTGTCGTAGATGGCACCCGTCGCAACCGCGTGGGACCAGCGCTCCTCTACCACGGCGCGATCATCGGGGTGGACGAGCCGCAGCCACCCATTCCCGTCGAGGGTGCCGTGCGCTTCGCCCGAGTAGAGGTAGACGCGATCGTTGAACCAATCGAGCCAGCCGTCGGCATGTGCCGTCCAGACTTGCGTGGGCATGTTCTGCGCGAGCGCACTGAACTGCGCTTCGCTCTTTTCAAGGGCCTGACGGGTGCGCCGGCGTTCGGTTACGTCCCGAACGGCGCCAACCATGCGGATGGGCCGACCAGCGGCGTCGTACTCGAACTCGGCCTTGCGTTCGATGACCCGCTCATCCCCGGTGTCCGCGCGGCGGATGCGATATTCGACATCGCGAGGCGACACGCCTGTGCTGCGGCGCAGGTGGTCGGACGACAGGTGGCGATCTTCAGGGACGATGATCTGCTCGAACTGTTCGGCGGCGATCGGGCCTTGCTGAGGCAGGCCGAAGATGCGGCAGAACTCGTCCGTGCCGCTCACTGTGTTCTGGATGATATCGACGGAGAACAGACCCACGCCGCCGGCGACCTGCGCCCGCCTGAGGTGTTCTTCACTGAGCCGCAGCGCTTCCTTGGCCCTGTGTTCGAACGTGTGGTCCTGCATGAGCTTGACGAAACCGATCGCGTTGCCGGCCTCGTCGCGCAGCGGGGTCATCTCGCTCAGGCCCCAGAGCCGCTCTCCGGTCTTGCTCAGGTGCCAGCGGGCATCGTGGGCACGTCCGAATTCCAGCGCCTCCCGGCGTTTGGCGGCCGGACGACCTGCGGCCCGGTCTTCCGGCGTGAAGAATACGTCGATGGGACGCCCGAGCATCTCCTGCTCCGTCCACCCGAGCATCGCGACGGCGCCTGCGTTCCACAGTGTGATGCATCCGTCGAGATCCGCAGCGACGATCCCGTAGTTCGTCGCACCGTCAAAAATCTGCCGGTGATACTCGTCCCGCTCCCGCAGTTGTTCTTCTGCCCGCACGCGTTGGATATGCGCCCAGGATCGGTCGGTCACTTCCCTCATGACGCTGAGTTCATAAGGCGTCCAGCGATGCGGTTCGCTGCGGTGTGCGGCCATCAGCGCGATGAGCCGCCCCTCCTTCACCAAGGGAAGGCAGATGGTTGCGGTTATGCCGATGTCCTGGAAGGTCTGCGCCTCTTCAGGGGCGATTTCGATCGTGTTGTCGTTGATGATGAGGGGGCGCCCGGCGGACAGTTCGCCGACGGCACGCTTTCCGAAGCTTGTCAGGCTGTAGTGCCCCACGATCGAGGGCGCGTCGGGTGCGTGCCAGTTGTCCCGGATCGTGAAGCCATCGCCATCAGGGTCCATGTCGGCATAGGCGCAGTTCGACAGGCCAAGGTGGTGGGCGGTGAGCCGGGTCGTGGTGCTGAGGATCTCGGTCGCGCTGCGGGAGGACGCCACGGCCATGCTTAGTTCGTCAAGGAAGCGTAGTCTTCCCTCGCTCTCCTCAAGCGCGGCCCGCGCCTTGTAGGCCTCCGTCGTTTCCACCACGAAGGCGAGGACGCCGGCCGGTTTCCCATCGTCGCCGGGGACCGGGGAATAATCCAGATTGAGCCAGACCTGCTCCGGCCTGCCGTTGCGGTGAAGCGTGAGTTCGTGATCGCGATAGCTGAGCGTCTTGCCCGCCAGGACGACCTTCATCACGTTCGCGTTGAACTCTGCGACCTCTTCCCAGCCATCAAGAACTCTGCAGCCGAGAAGGCGGTTGTCGCGTTCGCCGGCGAACTGGGCATAGGCGTCGTTGTAGATCATGACGCCTTCGGGACCCCAGAGGAGGACCAACGGCACCTGGCACGGCAGCATCATGGCGATCGTGTGCCTCAGGCTCACCGGCCATGTCTCGATCGGGCCAACCGGAGTACTGGCCCAGTCAAAGGCGGCAATACGGCGCGCGAGATCACCTTCGAGTTTCATGAACCCGGCCTCGTTGCTCTCGCTTTGCGCCATTACCCCTGTTCAGTCCCTTTGCGTCGCCGGCGGAGCGTACCCGTGCCCCGGCATCGGAGCGCAAACCTCAGCGCGCCTAACTGTTCCCTCTTCCCATGAAGTGAAGGGTATTGCCAGCAGGAACCATGTCCGGCCACGCCCGAAATGACGACGCGATGTGCCGTCTTGCGACGGATGCCCTCGCTCCCGGGGCGGACAGTGGATCAAACCGCCTTACCTGCCGTTGAAGTAGCATGCGCATGAGAGAGGGCCCCTGCTTTAGGCGGCTTTGTCGGATGTGCCCTGTACTTGTCTTCAAGGAGAGATTCGATGAATCGACGTGACACCAGCACAGGCGACCGCCAGACCGGAGGTTACCACAGTGAGGACCACGACTGGAGTTCGTCGCGGCAGGCCAATCAGTGGCAAGGGGACATGGGTCGCCAGGCCGGCGGCGGCTGGGAGAGTAACGACTGGCAGGATAACCGTTACCGCAGCGATGAAGGGTCCCGCGATGACTCGCGCGACTTCGGCCGCCGGTATCGTGGGGGACGCAGCCATGGCGAGAACCGTTTCCGCGGCGAGGATCGCTGGCCCGACCGCGAACCGCGCAGCCGTCGCCCCGGGTACGGCGCGAGGTCCGATCACGAGGAAAGCCGCGGCGGCAGGAACGAAAGCTATCGCTTCTCGGGCGACCGCGACACCGGCTCGCGCTACCCTGCGCGTGACTACGACGCGAGCGGTGGCAACGATTTCTCCAGCTTCACCAGCGAGGATTACGGCGGCCGGGACTTCTCATCCGGCCGGGCCGGGCTGTCAGGCGGCATGCGCTCCAGCGGCTCCTACCGGCCCAGCTACGGCCCGGGAAGCTGGGGCGGCAGCAACGATTATGGCGGCTGGCGCGAGTACGGCGAGAGCCGCGGCTTCCTTGAACGCGCGGGCGACGAGATCGCGAGCTGGTTCGGCAACGAAGATGCGCAGCGCCGCCGCGAGGAAGACCATCGCGGGCGCGGGCCTTCCGACTACACCCGTTCGGACGAGCGCATCAAGGAGGACGTGAACGACGTGCTCACGCACGACTGGCGCCTCGACGCCAGCCACATCCGCGTCAATGTGAAGGACGGCGAGGTCACGCTGGAAGGCACGGTGGACAGCCGGCAGGCCAAGCGCCGCGCAGAGGATCTGAGCGACGACATCTCCGGCGTTCGCCACGTGCAGAACAACCTGCGGGTCCAGGCCACCGGGACCACCGCCACGGGCAGTGGAAGCGGCTGGAGCAGCAGCACCGGCAGCACGGGACGTTCGGATTATTCGGCGGGTCAGACCAGCGGCACGTCATCTGCCTCGTCCGCCCTCGGCGGGGCCGGTTCAGCCACCGGTGCGACCACCGGCACGGCTACGGGCTCAGGTACTTCCGGCTCCGGTGGGAAAACCGGAGGCTGAGCGCCTTCGCCGGATGCGGAAAAAGGGGAGCCGATGGCTCCCCTTTTTTTATGCCGCGCACATGATGCACTGAAGGCGGATATGTGACTTCGAAGCGTCCATCATCTCGGGCGGGTGAGCGGCCGGGCGATAGTGGTGGCAGTGGTCCAGCGTTCAGTTGCAGGCGTCATTCTCCGTCTCCGCGCGATCACCCCTGTTTGCACGTTTGATGATGAATGGATGGTGCGAAGCGGCTGGACAACCGGCGGCGACCCCATAGGCTCGCAACCAACATCCGTGAGCGTCATTCCTTACGGACAGTGGCTTGCACATGCGCGCGGGGTGCGCGCTTTCGGGGGAAGTATGGCTCTGCGCGGCTGGATTCTGTTTCAGCATGAACTCGATCCTTCGATACCCGAGGTGCCGGAGGTCTTCCGCTTCCAGCAGGCCGCTGCGGCGCTGGGCATCGAAATGAACGTTCTGCAGCCTCACAGGTTCGAACTGGTCGTCGGAGCGGTGGGCGACTGGGGGATTAAGTATCAGGGCCGTGCGATCGACAAGCCCGATTTCGTGATCTGCCGTACCGGCGCCGAAACCGATTACTTCACTCTCGCCCTGCTGCGTCACTTCGAACGGCGCGGTGTCCGGCTCGTCAATGGCCCTGCCACGATCGAGACAGTGTCCGACAAGCTGCACACGCTGCAGACACTCAACCGCGCTGGCTTGCCCATTCCGCGCACGATGCTGGGGGCGTTTCCCATCGACGTCGACCTTGTCGAACGCGAACTGGGCTTTCCCGTCATCGTCAAGACGCTGAAGGGCACCCGTGGCGCAGGCGTCCTCAAATGCGAGGATCGCAGCCAGTTCGAGGATCTGGCGGGCCTGCTGGAAAGCGCCGAGGCCAAGGCGGATTTTATCCTCCAGCGGTATGTACGCGCAAGCCACGGACGCGACGTGCGGGTGCTCGTCGTCGGCGGCCGTGTGGTAGCGGCGATGGAGCGGCGATCGCTGACGGGCGGGTTCAAGTCCAACGTATCGCTCGGCGGCGTCGGGGTTGCCTACAACCCTCCGCCCGACATGGCCGAACTGGCGGTCCAGGCGGCCGACGTACTGGAACTCGACATCACGGGCATCGACATCCTGTTTGACGAGGATGGCTACCGCATTTGTGAAGCCAATTCGGCACCGGGGTTCCAGGGGCTGGAGCGCGCTACCGGGCTCGACGTGCCGACCGCCATCCTGAACTGGGTGCTCTCGACGCAGAGCGTGGCCAGCGAACGCACGCAGACACCTGCGGAGCACACGGCGCTGGCAGACATGGTGTTCGGGGGCCGCGCCGGGCTGCGCACACTGATCGACCGCAACACCGAGTTCCGCAGCTTCGCGTCCGCCGTTGGGCTTCGGATGCTGACGGCGGGGGTGGGGTGCCTCGCCCAAGGTGCGTTCCCGCGACCGCTGGTGGATCGGCGCAGCCCGACCGGGATCGGACTGCGCAGCCTTTTCACGGGACGGGCTAAAGTGGACCTGACCGGCACCAACGATCGTGCGCAGGAGCGGACGCTGCTGGTGGTTCTCGCCGCTGCGATCTGGGCTGCGGTGCTCCCTTGGCTCGCCGGGGTGGAACCCTCGCTGAGCGGGGTGCTCTCGGCCTTGTCGCTGGCCTTTCCCGTGCTCTTCCTGCTCACCACACCGGCAGGGCGGCTCAGTGGCCGGGCATCCCGGCGACGCAGGAGCAAGGGATGATCGATCTTTCCGCAGTGCCATGGGACGTGCTCGCGCCCTTCATACTGGCCGGGTTCCTGTCCCAGCTCGTGGATAGCGCAACCGGCATGGGCTTCGGCGTCCTGGCGAATTCGCTCCTTGTCCTGCTCGGCCTGCCTCCGGCGACCGCGTCTTCGGTGACGCATACCGTGGAAGGCTTCACGAGCGGCGTGTCGGGCCTGTCGCACGCCGTGCAGAGCAACGTGGACTGGTCACTGTTCGCCCGCCTCGTCCTCCCGGGGATCGCAGGCGGGCTTGTGGGGGTCTGGGCACTGTCCCACCTGAACCTGAGCATTCTGAAGCCGGTCCTGCTCGTCTATCTCGCCGCGGTGGGAATCTACCTCATCTGGCGCGGGCGGCGGCGCGCACAAGGCTATCGTCGGATGCGGGCGATGGGGCCGCTTGGCTTCGTCGCTGGCTTTTTCGATGCCTACGGCGGCGCATGGGGGCCGGTTACGACCGGTAGCCTCATCGCGCAGGGAATGACGCCGCGCATGGCTGTGGGGACCGTCAATGCGGCCGAGTTCTTCGTGACTGTGACGGTTCTTTCGGCCTTCATCGGCACGGTCGGCCTTCAATCGTTCGTACTTCCCGCGGCGGGGTTGCTGATCGGCGGCATCGTGGCGGCGCCCGTCGGCGCGGTGGTCACGCGCCGCGCGGAGCCCCGCGATCTGACCCAGTGGATCGGCGGGGTGATGCTGGCGCTCAGCCTCTGGGCGCTGGCCTCCCTTGCATTCGAGCCGACCCCGCTTTTCGATCGACTTTGATTCCATAGGAAGCTTTGAGACGTCCTCCGCTAAGGACGCCGGCCGCACCGGGCGCAACCTTCAGCAGCAGCGTCGCCAGTGCGATCACGGCACCCAGGATCAGGAAGGGCTGCGCGATCAGGAACAGCGGATAGAGCGGCGATCCCAGCTTGCCCGTCAGCTTTCCCAGCAGCGGACCGAACAGCCACAACAAGATAAGGTGCGCGCAGAAATAGAAGAACATGTACGGCTCAATACGCCGGAATAGAGGAAGCGCCCGGGTTTCGACAAGCCGCCAGGCGAGCCACCACACCGCCAGCGAAGCCGAGACCCGCGCCACCAGATCGACGGCGGCGATCTCCACGGGGCGGGAGCCGCCCGCTTCTCCGATGGACAGAAAGAGATGCAGCGGCATCAGAACGGCGAACGGCAGAAGCGCGCACAAGGCCGGCCAGCCGGCAAGACGCTCGGCCAGATTGGTGCGGCGCACCAGGATCCCGATCGTGAAAAACATGAGGATGGAGGGTCGCAGGAGGATGGGCGGCCCCAGCCCCAGCACGTGGCAGGTCCCTGCGGCCAATACCACAGAAAGTAGCATGGCCGAGGGCAGGCGCACCAGCAGCGGTGCAGCCACCATGCACAGGAACAGATCCCTCAAGAAGGGCATTTGCACGTCGATGTCGGGCGGTCGGGTGAGGATCAAGATTTCTTCCGCCAGCCACCGCACGGACTGAGGGACAGGAGCGGCCATCCCGAACAGCCAGGCGGTGCCTGATACCAGGACGATGGCGAGCACGTTCCAGAGGATCATCGGCAAGGCTATGGTCCGCGCCTTTCGCGCGACATGAGCCCTCCAGTTGCACGTCTGCGTCGATCCCGCGACGAGCCAGCCCGATATCAGGCCAAGCAGAGGCACGGCACTTCGGCCGAATACCTCCATAAGCATCCAGCGCAGCAGTTCCTGAGGCGTGCCGCGTGCCAACTCCAGATCGTGCCCTGACAGACCCGTCCAGGCGTGGACATAGACGATGCCGGTGATGCAGATGACCCGGGCGATGCGGATCGCATCGGAACGCCGCGCCATGATATCGCTGTTCGTGTCAGCCAAGCACCACCTTGCCCATCGTCATCCATGCTCCATCTACATTCCCGGCATCATAAAGCCTGCGCGGGGAAGTGGTTGCTGCACAGCCGCCTTGTCAAGCTCGCGCGCCGCCGTCTCGGGGATGTGCCACCGCCGGAGACCTGCTGCGCGAGCACGGCGGTATGGAGGCTGGAAGTCGGAAAAGGCATCTGTGGCCGCGTCGGCCCGTACCTGCGGGTCGGGCAGCCGGTCCGAGACGTCCAAGGGACAGCAGTCCTGGCGGGAAGAGCGGCACGCGTCCGAATGGAGGAGGTTTCGGCGCAGAGCCTGCAGTCTGCGGCGTCAACGCCCGGGCCGGGGTCCCGAGCCCTGTGGGGGCACTGCGGGACGCCGTCAGCGGCGGCGCCGGACGGGTAAATCAGTCGGCCCAAAAGGGGATTAACGCATGTAAATGCTGCAAGCTGCGGGACCGCGCAATGACGGCGTATTGCTCTTTTGGGAACCGGTCACACTTGTCGTTACACCTCCCCGCGTTCGCCAATCTCACGGAAGCCGATCGCGAAATTCTGGATACCGTGCTCAACAGACGCGTACGGGTATTGCCCCCGCGCCACGACATCATCCGTGAGGGGGACAGGCCAGGCCACGTCTGCTTCATCCTTGATGGCTGGGCGCAGCGCTACAAGCAGCTTGCGGATGGTCGCCGGCAGATATTGTCCTTCTTTGTGGCGGGTGACCTGTGTGACGCGAACGTCTTCATCCCTTGCGCCATGGACCATTCGCTTTCCACGATAACCCAGGTGCAGCTGGCAGAAGTAGCGAAGCCGGATCTTCGTGAGCTAGCCGAGGCCATCCCGCGTGTCGGCGAGGCCTTGCGGCGGACGGAGCAGGTTGCAATTGCCATCCAGCGGGAGTGGACCACCAGCATCGGCCAGCGGACCGCTTACGAGCGCATCGCCCACCTTTTCTGCGAAATGTTCATGCGACTGCGCGACGGTGGAGCCACGCAGGGCGACACCTGCGACTTCCCGCTTACGCAGAGCGATATCGCGGACGCCACCGGGCTCACCCAGGTGCATGTGAACCGGACCATCCAGGAGATGCGGCGGGATGGCCTGATCGAGTTGCGCAACCGCCAGCTGACCATGCACGATCTGGACAGGCTGATGGCCGTGGCCCTGTTCAACCCCCATTACCTCCACCTCGACCCGGCGGAGAGCCAGCACCAGCCGGTGTGAGCGCGCGCGTCGCGTGTCGAAGCGGCGCCTAGGCTTTCCGGTCGGAAGGAGGAGCCAATCGACAAAGCCCTTCTTGCGCTACACTTGCCACGAGGCGGCCCGAGCGGTCGTAGATCGACCCGCGCGCGAAGCCCCGCGCATGGCCGGCCCAGGGGCTGTCCATCACGTAGAGCAGCCAGTCTTCCACCGGAGGCGTGGAATGGAACCACACCGCGTGATCGAGACTGGCGACCTGCAGGCCGGGTGTGAAGAACGTCGTGTGCGGCAGTACCGCAGTCGACACGAGCGCGAAATCGCTCGCATAGGCGACCACCACCCGCTTCAGCGCATCATCGCCTCCCAGCGGAGCGGCAAGCCTGAACCAGAGGAACTGGCGCGGGGTCTCGGTGTCGCTGGTCGCCTGCGGGCCGGGGCGCACCTCGAAAGGCGCCAGCCTTTCGTACATCGCCTGCGGCAGCTTCTGGCCTGCCGCAGTGAGAGCGGCCACCATCTCGGGGCATTGCTCCGGCTCGGGCACGGCGGGCATCGGCGCTGCGTGCGCGAAGCCTTCTTCGCGGCGGTGAAAGGACGCCGCCAGGTTCAGGATCGGTTTGCCGCCCTGCATGGCGACGACCCGGCGGTTGGCGAAGCTGCCGCCATCAAAGTCCCGCAGCACGCGGTAGATGATCGGCCTGGTGGTGTCTCCCGCGCGCAGGAAGTAGGCGTGAAGCGAGTGGGCGTCGCGCTCTTCCCCTCCCGCGTCGCGAATACCGCGCGCGGCCGCAGCAAGAGCCTGTGCCACGACCTGACCGCCGAATACACGCCCGGGGCCTTCGGCGGCGGCAGCTCCGCGGTACAGATCGGTGTCGATTTCCTCGACTTCGAGCAGTGTACGCAGCTCAGCGACGGCTGCTGCGGGATCAGTCATGAACGGGCCTCACAGGTGAGCCTTCGAGCCGGGCGGACGCCTGTCGCTCGATGGAAAGAAGTTCGTCCAGCGTCTGCTCAATGGCGAGCTTCTGCTTGCGCAAGTCGGCAATGCGTTCGCGGATGCGGGCACGGAGCGCCCGTACCTGCTCCAGATGTTCGGGGTCCACATCGTAGAGGTCGAGGAACTCCTTGATCTCGCGGATGGAAAAGCCCAGGCGCTTGCCGCGCAGGATCAACTGCATACGGCCTATCTCGCGCTTTGAATAAATGCGGGTCGTTCCCGCGCGCTGGGGGGCGATGAGCCCTTTATCCTCGTAGAACCGCAGCGTTCGCATCGTCACGCCGAGCAGGGTGGCAGCTTCCTGAATACCCAGCATCGGCTGGCCCTCCGAAGCGGGAAGGGCGGTCAAGACCTGGTCCCACCCTCTCGCCTGGCAGCCTCTTCCGCCACTAGCTCCTTCTTCGACAGCTTGCCGACCATCGTCTTGGGCAGCGAATCTCGGAACTCGATCGAGGCAGGCATCTCTATCTTGTTCAGTCTGTCACGCAGGAAGGCCGTCAGCTCATTCTCGACGAGGATGTCGCCGCTGTGAAGCACGACGAAAGCCTTGGGTGCCTGTCCGCGGTATTCGTCAGGGATGCCGATCACCACGGCTTCGGCCACCATAGGGTGCTCGTAGAGCGCTTCCTCGATGATGCGCGGATAGACGTTGTAGCCGCCGCACAGGATCACGTCCTTGATACGGTCTACAAGGAACAGATAGCCGTCCTCGTCGAGATAACCGATGTCACCGGTGCGCAGCGCGCCGTCGGTGAAGGTCTTGTCGGTGTCCTCCGGCCGGTTCCAGTACCCCTCCATCACCTGGGGGCCGCGGGCGCAGACCTCGCCCTTCTCGCCCTGGGCGCAGAGTCGCGCAGGATCGGCGGGATCGCGGATTTCCAGCACAGTGCCGGGGAAGGCGGGACCGCAGGAGTTGTCCTTCACAAGGCCGTCCAGCGGGTTGCAGGCGATGATGGGGCTGGCTTCGGACAGGCCGTAGCCTTCCACCACGCGCACCCCGGTACGCTGCTCGAATTCGCGCCGCACTTCGAGTGGCAGCGGTGCGCCACCGGAAATGCAGACCCGCACACAGTCGAATTCTCCGTGGAGCTGCTGATGATTCAGCGCGGTGTAGAGCGTGGGCACACCGAAGAACTGGGTGGGCTTCGTCCGCTTGGCCGTGGCGAGGAACGACTTCATTTCGAAACGGGGCAGCAGGATCATCTCCGCTGCCGTATCGACCGAGTAGTTCAGCACCGTCGTCAGCGCGAAGACATGGAAGAGAGGCAGGACGCCCAGCGTGCGTTCCTGCTTCTCGGGCATGCTGCCTACGTGGGCGATCATCTGTGCCGAGTTCGCCGCGAGATTGGCGTGGCTGAGCATCGCCCCCTTCGGCACTCCGGTGGTGCCGCCGGTGTACTGCAGCACCGCAAGATCGTCAGGCACGCGGTCAACCGGGTCCGGCTCGGCGTCACGGGCGATCAGGGTGGCCCAGCGGACGTAGCGCACATCATGGGGTTCGTGCGCGATGTCGCTGCGCTTGAAGAGGAGAAAGGCGTGACGCTTCATCGCCGGCAGGGCATCGGCGAACGGGCATACCACGATCCGCTTCAGGGTGCCGGTTCCGACGAGCGGCTCCAGCTTGGGAAGGCTGATCGCAAGGTCCGTGGCGATCATCACCTCGCAGCCGGAGTCGTTCACCTGGTGCGCTATCTCGCGCTCGGTGTACAGCGGGTTGAAGTTGACGACGATGCCGCCGATCCGCAGCACCGCGAAGTAGGCGATCACGTAGTAAGGTGTATTCGGAAGGCACAGGCCCACCCGGGTGCCCTTTTCGACACCAAGGTCCTGAAGGCCGCGAGCGGCCCGCTTCACAAGATTGCCGATCTCTTCGTAGGACCACTTGCGGCCCATAAAGTCGACGGCGGGCCATGAGCCGTGCTCCTGCACGGCATGGTCGAGCAGGTCCGTCAGAAGCCGCGGCGCGATCGGCGGCATCTCGTCCGTCGTGAAGGTTTCGCGGGCGGACTGCCCTCCGCCGATCGTCGCCGCGTCATTCATCAGAAGGCCATCCTTGCACCGAGGGAGAGGACGAGTGCCGAAGCATCGCGCAGTTCGCCGTTCACCAGGATCGGCGTCTGAACCGGCGTGCCGGCGTAAGCGGCCGTGGTGCGATCGATCGGAGCGTCTTCGAACGTGATGTACGATGCCGCCGCGTCGATGGTGAACCTGGAGTTCATGGCGTAGCTGGTGCCAGCCGAGAAGTTCCAGCGGTTCGCGTCCGGCACGCGTGCGTCACGGTCGCCGTTGCGGGTCGGCGTGATGCCGCGCTGGAAGCCGGTGCGGATGGTCCACTGCGGGTTCAACTCGTAGTCGGCACCAATCGCCCAGGTCCAGCTGTTGCGGTAGTTCTCCGGGATCGACTGGTTCAGCGGAGCGCCGAGATCGATCGAATCGAATTCGCTCCAGCCCATCCGGACGACTTGCGCGTTGAGCGTGAAGCGGTCGCTCATCTTGGCGCGCGCGCTGCCGATGAGCATCCACGGGGTGCTGAACTCCGCCTTCGCGTCAACGACACGGTTCTGGCCTGCCAGCGGCCCAACGAGACCTTCGATGGTCACGCTGCCGTCAAGCTTGTGCTTGATCGACGACTTGTAGGCGAGGCCGAGCGAGACAGGGCCGTCATGGAACTGCACGCCGGCCGACCAGCCCACATCCCAGCCCTTGCCCTTCAGGTTCTGGTGACCGTCGGGAAGAAGCGGCGAGAGGTTGGGAAGGTAATTGCCGAGGGCGGCGTCGACATGCTCGATGTTCGCTGCCGCGCCGATGTACAGGCCGTCCGTGATGGCGACGGCGATGCTGGGCTGGATGTCGAAGGTGCGCAGCTTGGTCTTGTCGGCCGAATAGCGCGCCCAGCTGTCCGCATCGTAGTCGGTCGTGAACGAATACGGTGCCGCAACGCTGAGGCCGACGGCTACGCGGCCGAAGCCGTAGGCAACCGCGCCCGAGGGCAGCACGCCGTTGTTGATCGGGTTCTTCGACACGTTCTCACCGCCCACAGGGGCCGCTGCCTGGCCGGGGCGGACGATGAGCGTGTTCTCGTTCACGACTTCGCCGCGCGGGCGGATGAAGCTGGCGCGGATGGAGGCTTCGCCGCCCTGGAGACCACCGATGGACGCAGGGTTCCACCACAGCGAATCCACGCCGGTGTCGGCCGCTTCACCCGAGAAGGCGCGGCCTTGGCCGCGGACGGACTGTTCCTGAAGGTAAAACGCCTGCGCACTTGCCGATCCGGCCCAAGCGAAGGCGACGATGCTAGCCGCGCTCGCGAGGAGGATACGGCCGGTCTTGATTTGCATTGGGGACTCTCCCTTGAAGATAAATTTTTGCTGCAGCTTGAACTGTTTGTCGCGTTATTTGATGCGCGTCCACGTCTGAGTTTTGCACAGGGGCCACACGATGCAGCCCTTCAGCTTCAGCGTGTCGGCGCCAGCCGGGGTGATGGTCGCCTTGTAGGTTCCGCCATCCTCGGGGTTGTAGATGGTACCACCCGTCCACTGCCCCTTTTCGTGCTTGAAGCCGCCCAGGATCTGCAGGCCCTTGAGACGGCGGTCGCGCTTGGCCGCGTCCTTGTTGTTGACGTCCTTGAGGTCCGGGTTCTTCTGGATATTGGCCGAATTGGCCAACTTTCCGCAGATCGACGCGCCGCAGCGCTCGATCTGGACGACGCCGTGCTTTGCCGGCGTCTGCCATGAACCCACGAGTGAACCGGCATCTGCGGCAAACGCCGGCGAAGCGGCGCCTACGGCGGAAACCAACGCCAGAGTCGCAAGTTTAACGATGTGCATCAGCGGCCTCTCCATCTCTCTCGCCCTGGTTCTTGTTGATGGAACGTGCCCCTGACTTGGCAGGCGGCGATCGCTTCCGAACCGGATAGACTCGGCATAACCCAAAAATATCTTGACGTATAGGGAAAGAATCGCACCTTAAGGGAAGACGTTCGAGAGGACGAGGATCGTACGGATTCGGCCCGGCCTGTGTGCTGGCGCAAGGTCGGTCCGCTCATGGAGAGGTATACATGCAAAGCGTCGTGATCGCGGGATATGCCCGTTCGCCGTTCCACCTTGCCAACAAGGGTGCGCTTGCCCGCGTCCGCCCGGATGACCTGACCGCACAGGTGATCCGGGGGCTTATTTCCAAGACGGGCGTTGAGCCCGCCGATATCGAGGACATCATCGTCGGCTGCGCCTTCCCGGAAGGTGAGCAGGGCCTCAACGTCGCCCGTCTGATCGGCCTTCTGGCCGACCTGCCGTTGTCGGTCGGCGGCATGACGGTGAACCGCTTCTGCGGCTCCTCGATGAGCGCCATCCACACCGCAATGGGGCAGATCGCGATTGGTGCGGGCGAAGTCTTCATTTGCGCCGGTGTCGAATCCATGAGCCGCGTGCCCATGATGGGCTTCAACCCGCTGCCGAACCCGACGCTCGCGAAGAAGAGCGCGGCTTACATGGGCATGGGTGAAACGGCCGAGAACGTCGCCACCAAGTACCAGATCGGCCGGGCGGAACAGGAAGCTCTGGCGGTCGAAAGCCAGAAGCGCGCGGCTGCCGCGCGCGAAGCCGGCAAGCTGTCGGACGAGATCGTGCCGATCGAAACGAAGAACGGCATCGTCAGCGAAGACGGCGCCATTCGTGCGGAAACGACCGCGGAGGGTCTTGCCGCGCTGAAGCCTGCCTTTGATGCGCAGGGCTCCGTCACCGCGGGCACCTCCTCGCCGCTCACCGACGGTGCCAGCGCCGTGCTCGTCACGACCGAGGAGTATGCGCGCGCTCACGGCCTGCCGATCCTCGCCCGCGTGAAGTCGGTGGCGATCTCCGGTTGCGCGCCTGAAACGATGGGGCTGGGACCGATCCTTTCCAGCCAGAAGGCCATGGAACGGGCCGGCATCTCCGCCGCCGATCTCGACGTGGTTGAGCTGAACGAAGCCTTCGCCTCGCAGGCGCTGGCCTGCATCAAGGACCTCAACCTCGATCTCGCCAAGGTGAACATCGACGGCGGCGCCATCGCCATCGGTCACCCGCTTGGCGCCACCGGCGCACGCATCGTCGGCAAGGCGGCCGCGCTGCTCAAGCGCGAAGGCGGCAAGTACGCTCTCGCCAGCCAGTGCATCGGTGGCGGGCAGGGCATCGCCACCGTACTGGAGGCCGTGGAATGAGCGACGCCATCAAGAAAGTCTGCGTGATCGGCGCCGGCACCATGGGTGCCGGTATCGCCGCCCAGGTCGCGAACGCCGGCGTGCCGGTTCTGCTGCTCGACATCGTTCCCAAGGAAGGCACGAACCGCAACGCCATCGCCGAAGGCGCGGTGGCCAAGATGCTCAAGACCGATCCGGCCCCCTTCATGAGCAAGTCTGCCGCCAAGCTGGTGGAGACGGGCAACATCGAGGACCATCTCGACAAAGTCGCCGAGTGCGACTGGGTCATCGAGGCAATCATCGAACGGCTGGACATCAAGCAGGGCCTTTACGCCAAGCTCGAAGCCATCAAGCGCGAAGGTACGGCGGTCTCGTCGAACACCTCGACGATCCCGCTGGCGCAGCTGGTCGAGGGGCGCTCGGATGCGTTCAAGCGCGACTTCCTCATCACGCACTTCTTCAACCCGCCCCGCTACATGCGGCTGATGGAGATCGTGACCGGCAAGGACACGGACGCAGCGGTCGCCGCCAAGGTCGAACGCTTCGCCGACGTCGCCATGGGCAAGACCGTGGTGAAGGCCAACGACACCCCCGGCTTCATCGCCAATCGCATCGGCACGTACTGGATCCAGCTGGGCCTGAACGCAGCGTTTGACATGGGCCTGACGGTCGAGCTGGCGGATGCTGTCGCGGGCAAGCCGATGGGCGTTCCCAAGACCGGTATTTTCGGGCTGGTCGACCTCGTGGGTATCGATCTCATGCCTCACCTGCAGGCAAGCCTGACTTCCACTCTTCCCAAGGATGATCCGTACCAGGGCATCGCCCGCTCACACCCCCTCATCGAAAAGATGATCGGTGAGGGCTATACGGGCCGCAAGGGCAAGGGCGGGTTCTATCGCCTCAACAAGGAGATGGGACGCCGCAAGGAATCCGTCGACCTGAAGACCGGCGAATACCGCGAAAGCATCCGTGCGGCGGGGCCTTCGGGCGCGGCTGCCAAGGGCGATCTGCGCAAGCTGGTGGAAACCAAGGGGCCAGTTGGTGAATACGCCTGGGCCATTCTCGGCGGTACGCTCGCCTATGCGGCATCGCTGATCCCATCGGCCGCAGCCGACGTGGTCGCGATCGACGACGCCATGAAGCTGGGCTACAACTGGAAGGCTGGCCCCTTCGAGATGATCGACAAGCTGGGCGCTGCCTGGCTGGCGCAGCGTCTCGAAGCTGACGGCACGCCGGTGCCGGAGATCCTGCGCATCGCCGGTGATCGCACGTTCTATCGCGTCGAAGGCGGCAAGCGGCAGTTCCTGGGCCTGGACGGCGTGTACCACGACGTGGTCCGTGCCGAGGGCGTCTTGCGCCTTGCCGATATCAAGCTCGCTTCCAAGCCGCTGCTGAAGAATTCCTCGGCCGCGCTTTGGGACATCGGCGACGGCGTCGTCGCGCTCGAATTCACCGGCAAGATGAACGCGCTTGACGGTGAGGTCATGAAGCTGATCATCGAGGCGCTGCCTCTCGTCGCCTCCAAGTACAAGGCGCTCGTCGTGTACAACGATGCGGACAGCTTCTCCGCAGGGGCCAACCTCGGCCTTGCCCTCTTCGCGGTGAACATCGCGGCGTGGAGCGAGATCGAGAAGCTCGTGGCCGGTGGCCAGATGGCGTACAAGGGCCTCAAGTATGCGCCGTTCCCGGTCGTCGGTGCACCCGCCGGGCTGGCCGTGGGCGGTGGCTGCGAGATCCTGCTGCACTGTGACGCGGTCCAGGCGCATGCCGAGCTTTACACCGGACTGGTCGAGTGCGGCGTTGGCCTCATCCCCGGCTGGGGCGGCAACGGCGAGATGCTGGACCGCTGGCAGAAGAACAAGATGATGCCCAAGGGGCCGATGCCTCCTGTGGCCAAGGTCTTCGAGACGGTGTCGACGGCAACGGTGTCCAAGTCCGCCGCGCAGGCCAAGGAACTGCTGTTCCTGCGGGCTGACGACGGCATCACCATGAACCGGGACCGGCTGCTCTACGATGCCAAGCAGAAGGCCCTTTCGCTGGTGGACGGCTACACGCCGCCCGAGGCGCCGGAGTACCGCCTGCCCGGTCAAAGCGGGCGCGTCGCACTTTCCATGGCGGCGGAGGGTTTTCGCAAGCAGGGCAAGGCCACCGATTACGACATGGTCGTCTCGGATGCGCTCGCCACGGTCCTGTCGGGCGGCGATGCCGATCTGGTCGACACGGTGACGGAGCAGGAACTCCTCAAGCTGGAGCGCGAGGCCTTCATGCGGCTCGTGCGCGAGCCCCGCTCCATCGCCCGCGTCGAGCACATGCTCGAAACCGGCAAGCCCCTGCGCAACTGACGGCGCGACTGAGTTGGAGGGCGGCCGTGCGCCGCCCCAGGAGAGAGACAAATGCAGGTCTATGAAGCGCCACTGCGCGACATGCGGTTCGTGATCCACGAACTCTTTAACAACGAGAAGTACGGGCAGGACGGCTTCGGCAAGCTGGAGGCGCTGGAAGAGTTCAGCCCAGACCTGGTCGACGCCATCCTGGAGGAAGCGGCGAAGGTGGCGCAGGAAGTCCTGCTGCCGCTGAACCGGTCAGGCGACATCGAGGGGTGTACCCTCGAGAACGGCGTCGTGCGCACACCCAAGGGCTTCAAGGAAGCCTACGACATGTTCCGCGAGGGTGGCTGGTGCGCGCTGGCGTCCGACCCGCAGTGGGGCGGCCAGGGCCTGCCGGAGGCCGTGAACAAGATGACCGAGGAGATGATCTGCTCGGCCAACCTCTCGTTCAGCCTCTATCCCGGCTTGACGCACGGCGGCACCACCGCGATCGAGGCTTACGCCAGTGACGAGTTGAAGCAGTTCTATCTGCCCCGGATGGTTTCTGGCGACTGGTCGGGCACGATGTGTCTCACCGAGCCACATTGCGGCACCGATCTCGGCATGCTGCGCACCAAGGCGGTGCCGCAGGATGACGGTTCGTACAAGGTGAGCGGCGCGAAGATCTTCATTTCGGCGGGCGAGCATGACCTGACCGAAAACATCGTGCATCTCGTCCTTGCCCGCCTGCCGGACGCGCCCGCCGGGGTGAAGGGGATCAGTCTCTTCCTCGTGCCCAAGTACCTGCCCAAGGACGACGGAACGCCGGGGCCGGCGAACGGCGTTTCGGTCGCCGCGATCGAGCACAAGATGGGCCTCAAGGCTTCGGCAACTTGCCAGCTCAATTTCGACGATTCGATCGGTTGGCTGGTCGGCAGGCCCAACAAGGGCATGGAAGCGATGTTCAAGATGATGAACACCGAGCGTGTCTCGGTTGGCATCCAGGGTCTTGGCATCGGCGAAGCGGCTTACCAGTCGGCCGTGTACTACGCGAAGGAGCGCCTGCAGGGCCGTTCGCTGTCGGGCGTGAAGAACCCCAGCGGTCCGGCCGATCCGATCATCGTTCATCCCGACGTGCGCCGCATGCTGATGACGATGCGCGCCTACAACGAAGGCTGCCGCGCCCTCGGCGCGTGGGTCAGCCGTGCGCTCGATGCCGAAAAGCACGCGACCGACCCCGAGGTGAAGCAGTGCGCCGAGGACTTCATCGCGCTGATGACCCCGGTGGTGAAAGCGCTGTTCACGGACCTCGGGCATGAGAGCGCCAATCTGGCGGTCCAGGTCTACGGCGGCCACGGTTACATTGCCGAGAGCGGCGTGGAGCAGTACGCCCGTGACGCCCGCATCGCGATGATCTACGAGGGCACCAACGGCATCCAGGCCCTCGACCTTGTGGGGCGCAAGATGCCCGCGCACATGGGCCGCTACCTGCGCAGCTTCTTCCACCCGGTCTCGCAGTTCATCGAGGCGACAAAGGGTGATGCGCAGTTCGGCCGTATGGTCGAGGCGCTGGAGAAGGCCTTCGGTGCGCTTCAGCTCTCCACGGGCACGATCGCGCAGAAGGGCATGAAGGACCCTGAGGAAGCGGCGGCTGCCGCGACCGATTACCTGCGCCTGATGGGGCTGGTCGCGATGGCATACTGCTTCGCCAAGTCCGCCATGATCGCCCGGGACGAGCTTGGCAGCGGGACCGAAGACGCCGCGTTCTACAAGGCGAAGCTGGCCACGGCGCAGTTCTACTTCGATCGCATCCTCCCGCAGGCGACCGCCGCGTTCCTGGCGATCAAGGCTGGCAAGGGCTCGATGATGGCGCTGGACGAGGCGGCGTTCTGATCCGCTGAGCGAAGTCACGCTCCCGAAAACAGAACAACCCAAGGCGGCCATGCCACCTTGGGTTGTTTCGTACCTGCCGTTCCGATCCGGAGGAGAAGGATCAGGCGGGAAGGGGTTCCGGCGCCTGCATCAGGTCTTCGGCCATGCGATCGGCGACGGCATTGGGTGAAAGACCTTCATCGGCGGCGATGGCGAGGACTTCGTGTGTGCGCGGCCCGATTTCGAGAACGCGGTTGCGCACCTCCTGCTCGCTCTCGCCGAGGTATTCCGCTGAAACGTTGATGATGCCGCCGGCGTTCACCACGTAGTCGGGCGCATAGGAGATCCCGCGCGCCATAAGCGCCTGCGCAATGTCCGGCTCCGCCAGCTGGTTGTTCGCGGCGCCGCACACGATCCCGGCCTTGAGCACGGCGACGGTGCCTGCGTTGAGAGCGCCGCCGAGCGCACAGGGCGCGAAGACGTCCGCCGGGCTTGCTGCGATCTCCTCCACCGATACCACCGCGGCGCCAAGCTCATCGGCCAGACGGGCACAGCGCGCCGCGTCGATGTCCGCGACGACCAGATTGGCGCCCGCTTCCCGCAGGAGCCGCGCCAGTCCGGCGCCGACGTTGCCGACGCCGGAAATGGCGACCGTCATGCCTGACAGGGTGCCGCCATGGCGGAACGCCACGGCCGCCTTCATCGCCTCGAACACGCCAAGGGCGGTCCATGGCGACGGATCACCGCCGGCAAGCCCCGGAAGAGCGGTGCGGCCGGCCACATGGCGGGTGTGACGTGCCACGCACTCCATGTCGCCGACGTTCGTACCCACGTCCTCAGCCGTGACATAGCGGCCGTCGAGCTTCTCGACCGCCTCGCCGAACGCTTCGAACAGGGCGCGCCGGTCGAACTCGCCTGCGGGGCGGCGCAGTACGGCCTTGCCGCCGCCGAACGGCAGGCGGGCCATCGCATTCTTGTAGCTCATCCCCTCGGCAAGGCGGAAGGCGTCGGCCATGGCGAGGCTGGTGTCCTCATAGGTCCAGAAACGACAGCCGCCGGCGGCCGGTCCGCGCGCGGTCGAGTGAATGGCGATGACGCCATCGAGACCGGCGGCTTCGTCGGACAGGCGAACATATTCCATCGGCGGCATCATGCGCCGGTGTTGGGCAACCATTGCTAGGCTCCTGCGTGTTGGGACAGCGCGACCATTATGGCAGGCACTGCGAACGAAATCTGACCTCATTTCCGGCTCTGCGCTGCAAACTGAGCGAGACACAACCCTCCGAAGGCCGTTATGAGAATGAAATGACCGACCTTGATCCTTATGAGAGAAAAATTCTCCGCGAGTTGCAGCGGGACGCGAATCAGACCACCGCGCAGATCGCCGAGCGCGTCGGCCTCTCGGCATCGCCCTGCTGGCGGCGTATCGATCGGCTCGAGCGCGAGGGCTTCATCCAGCGCCGGGTCGCGATCGTGGACCGGCACAAGGTGGGCCTCAATGCCCATGTCTTCGCACAGGTCAAGCTGAACGCCCACGGCCGCGCCAATCTGGACGAATTCGCCGCCAAGATCCGCGAATATCCCGAGGTGCTCGACTGCTACGTTCTGATGGGTTCGGTCGACTTCATGATCCGGGTAGTGGCCGAGGACATCAACGCCTACGAGCGCTTCTTCTTCGAGAAACTTTCCCAGCTGCCCGGGATTCAGGAAATCACTTCAACCGTCGCGCTCTCCGAGATCAAGGCGACGACAGCCTTGCCGATCTGAACAACCAGCGGCGACGGGCTTGATCCGCGACGGGTGCCCGCCTTAGGTGCGCAGAAGGTTTGCCGGAGGGGGCAGGGTATGGCATCGGGGAACATGGCTGCAGGAATACCGATCGGTTCGGGCACCGGCCAATCCGCCTTGACCGACGCGATGCGGTTGCGCGCCATTCTGGCCGGATCGGCGGGCAATCTCATCGAATGGTATGACTTCTACGTCTATGCCTTCACCGCCCTGTACTTCTCCTCGGAGTTTTTCCCGAAGAGCGACCCGCTGGTGCAGGTCATGGCCACCAGCGGCATCTTTGCGGTTGGCTTCCTGATGCGACCGATCGGGGGGTGGTTCTTCGGCCGCTATGCTGACCGGCGCGGTCGGCAGCAGGCCATGGTGCTGTCGGTGCTGATGATGGGGGCCGGTGCCCTGCTGATCGCCGTGCTGCCGACCTACGCGACCCTGGGCGCTGCGGCTCCGGCCCTGCTGCTGGCAGGGCGTATGCTGCAAGGCTTCTCCACCGGCGGCCAGTACGGCACCGCGGCGACATACCTTAGCGAAGTTGCCGGGGCGCGGCGGCGCGGCTTCTGGTCCTCTTTCCAGTATGTCACCCTCATCGGCGGGCAACTGGCGGCCACGCTCGTGATCCTGATCCTCCAGCAGATCTTCGGAGACGCGGGCATGAGGGTGTGGGGATGGCGCATCGCCTTTCTCATCGGTGCGGTGGCCGCAGGCACGATCCTTCTCCTGCGCGACCACATGCATGAGACAGCGAGCGAGCAGAACCGCTCGGCATCCGAGGCGGGCAGCCTTGCCGAGCTCTTCCGCCACTCCACCCGGCCGTTCCTCATCGTGGCCGCGCTCACCGCGGGTGGTAGCCTGATGTTCTATTCGTTCACCACTTACATGCAGAAGTTCCTCGTGCTCACCGTCGGCATGACTAAGGAAACGGCGACGCTGTTGATGACGGGCGTGCTTATCGTGTTCATGGTGCAGCAGCCGCTGATGGGGCTGCTCTCGGATCGGATTGGCCGGCGCACCAACATGATCCTCTTCGCCGCCCTGGGTGTTCTGTGCACCATCCCGTTGTTCAGTGCACTGGCTGTGACGCGCAGCCCGGCCGCGGCCTTCGTGCTGATCGCTGCGGGCCTGACGATCTGCAGCTTCTACACATCGGTGAGCGGCCTGTTCAAGGCGGAGCTGTTTCCGATCCACGTGCGCGCCCTTGGTGTGGGCCTCGCGTATGGCATCGCGAACGCCATTTTCGGCGGAACGGCGGAGAACGTCGCGCTTGCGTTCAAGAGCGGCGGAATGGAGCACGGCTTCTACTGGTACGTGACGGCGTTGTGCCTGGTGTCGCTCGGCGCGGCGCTGATGCTGCCGGACACACGGCGGAACAACCCGCTGGACCTCGAACGGACCTGAATGCGGCACGGGCTGCAGGCGTATGCGCGATGAGCCATGCTCAACACAGCATAAAGCAATGAGGCATAGCGTATTCGTCTGACAGAAGGCACAATGTCTGCAAGGGCACACAGGCTCACGTCTCGGCAAGGATGGCGTGCGCCACACGAGCGCCGTTCCCGGCAAGGATGTTTCAGACATGACGGAAGGATACGGAGCGATCTCTCGACGCGACGTTCTCAAGACCGGGGCGGCCGGAGCCGCCATCGCCGGCTCGATCGGGCCGGGCCAGGCGGCCTTAGCGCAACCTGATCCGGCGGCGCCACCTCGCGCGGCGGTCGGGCTGAAGGTAAACGGCCAGGCGGTACGCCTCGATCTCGACACCCGCACAACCCTGCTCGATGCCCTGCGTGAGCATGTGAAGCTGACAGGGACGAAAAAAGGCTGCGATCACGGGCAGTGCGGGGCCTGCACGGTCATCGTCAACGGTCGGCGCATCAACTCCTGCCTCACGCTCGCCGTGATGCACGAAGGGGATGAGGTAACGACCATCGAGGGCCTTGGAACGCCGGAAAGCCTGCACCCGATGCAGGCTGCGTTTGTCGAGCATGACGGATACCAGTGCGGCTATTGCACGCCGGGCCAGATCTGCTCGGCCGTGGCCGTGCTTGAGGAGATCCGTGCCGGCATACCCAGCCATGTCACGAGGGACGTGTCGAAGCCTGCTCCGATGACGACGGTGGAGATGCGCGAGCGCATGAGCGGCAACATCTGCCGCTGCGGTGCCTACTCGAACATCGCAGAAGCCATGGCCGATGTGGCGGGAGTGAAGGCATGAGACCGTTCACTTACGAAAAAGCCACCAGCGCACAGGATGCCGCCGCGAAAGCCGCAGCCATGCCGGGAGCGCGGTTCATCGCCGGGGGGACCAACCTGCTGGACCTCATGAAGCTGGAGATCGAGACGCCCAGCCACCTCATCGACGTGAACGGCCTGGGCCTTGACCGGATCGAGGAGATCGACGGCGGCGGCCTGCGCATCGGAGCGCTCGTCCGCAACACCGATCTTGCCGCCGACCAGCGCGTGCGCAAGGATTACGCGGTGCTCACGCGCGCGCTCGTGGCGGGGGCGTCGGGTCAGTTGCGCAACAAGGCGACGACGGCGGGCAACCTCCTTCAGCGCACCCGCTGTCCCTACTTCTACGATACCAACATGCCCTGCAACAAGCGCAAGCCGGGGTCCGGCTGCGCCGCGCTGGGAGGGTTCTCGCGCCAACTCGGCGTCATTGGCACGAGCGATGCGTGCATCGCCACTCATCCGAGCGACATGGCCGTCGCCATGCGGGTGCTGGATGCGTCGGTGGAGACCATCCGGCCGGACGGCACTACCCGCGCCATCCCCATCGCCGAGTTCCACACGCTGCCGGGTGAAACGCCTCACATCGAAACGGCGCTGGAAAAGGGCGAGATGATCATATCCGTCGCACTGCCTCGTCCCCGGGGCGGCACGCACATCTACCGCAAGGTACGGGACCGTGCGTCCTACGCCTTCGCGCTCGTCTCCGTCGCGGCCGTGATCCAGCGCGACGGCAAGGGAGCAGTCGCCCTGGGCGGCGTGGCCCCGAAGCCGTGGCGGGTGGAGGAGGCGGAGGCGCTTCTTCCGCAAGGCCCGAAGGCGGTGGCGGACCGGCTGTTTGCCGGCGCCCGGCCGCGTGAGGACAACGCGTTCAAGCTCACTCTTGCCCAGCGCACCATCGCGTCGGTCATGGCGGAGGCCAAGGCATGAAGTTCGACAAGCCCGCAGGGACAAACCCGATCGACCGCATGGCGGTGGTCGGCAGGCCGACGCCGCGCATCGACGGACCTCTGAAGGTGTCCGGCAAGGCGCCCTATGCCTACGAGCAGCAGGATGTGCCCGGAAAGCCGGCTTACGGTTACATCCTGGGCTCGGCGGTAGCCAAGGGCACGATCAGCGCCATCGACACCACGCGGGCCGAGCGCGCGCCTGGGGTGCTTTCCGTCGTGACGCATCGCAATGCGGGGAAGCTCGGCAAGGGGCGGATGAACACGGCGCACCTGCTGGCTGGGCCCAAGGTTGAGCACTACCATCAGGCCGTCGCGGTCGTCGTCGCCGAAACCTTCGAACAGGCCCGCGCTGCCGCATCGCTCATCAATGTCGATTACGCGCGCGAGAGCGGCGCCTTTGACCTGGCCGCAGCCCGCGCCGGTGCGAAGGATGCGACGGGTTCCGACGCGCCCACGTCGGTGGGTGATTTCGCGGGAGCCTTCGCGTCAGCGGGCGTGCAACTGGACCAGACCTATACCACGCCGGACCAAAGCCATGCGATGATGGAGCCGCACGCCACCATCGCCGCCTGGGAGGGTGACAGCCTGACGATCTGGACGTCGAACCAGATGATCAACTGGGGTGTCAAGGAACTGGCCGCCACGCTGCAGATGCCGCCGGAAAAGGTTCGGCTGATCTCGCCCTATATCGGTGGCGGCTTCGGTGGAAAGCTGTTCCTGCGCACGGACGCGGTCATGGCCGCGCTTGCCGCTCGTGCCGTGAAGCGACCGGTCAAGGTCGCTCTGCAGCGCCCCCTGATCCCCAACAACACGACGCACCGGCCGGCAACGATCCAGCGCATCCGCATCGGCTGCGGCAGCGACGGCAGGATCACCGCCATCGGCCATGAGAGCTGGTCGGGCGATCTGGAAGGGGGCGGTCCCGAAGCGGCGACCCAGCAGACCAAACTGCTCTATGCCGGGGCCAACCGGATGACGGCGCTGCGCCTTGCAGTACTCGATCTTCCCGAGGGCAATGCGATGCGGGCGCCTGGTGAAGCTCCGGGACTGATGGCGTTGGAAGTCGCCATGGACGAGATGGCGGAGAAGCTGGGCATGGACCCGGTCGCCTTCCGTGTGGTCAACGATACGCAAGTGGACCCGGAAGATCCATCGCGGCCATTCTCGCAGCGCAATCTCGTGCGCTGTCTGGAGGAGGGTGCCCGGCGCTTTGGCTGGAACCGTCGCAAGGCGCCGGGGCAGGGTCGCGAAGGTCGCTGGCTTGTCGGCATGGGCGTTGCCGCGGCCTTCCGGAACAACATCAACGGCAAGTCCGGCGCCCGGGTGCGCCTCGACCGCGCGGGAGGTGTCACAGTCGAAACGGACATGACCGATATCGGCACTGGCACGTACACGATCATCGCCCAGACAGCGGCTGAAATGCTTGGCGTGCCGCTCGCGAAGGTCACGGTAAAGCTGGGGGACAGCGCGTTCCCGGCTTCGGCAGGGTCCGGCGGGCAGTGGGGCGCCAACAGTTCGACGTCGGGCGTCTATGCGGCCTGTGTCAAGCTGCGCGACATGGTTGTCGGAAAGCTCGGCTTTGGCCCTGGAGATGCGCAGTTCGAGGGCGGGCAGGTCCGCGTCGGCAACCGTGTCGCCGACATCGCCGATGCCGCCAAGGGCGGTGAACTCGTGGCTGAGGACACCATGGAGTACGGCGACCTTGCCAAGACGTTCCAGCAGTCCACCTTCGGCGCTCACTTCGTCGAGGCGGCGGTGGATCGCTATACCGGCGAAACGCGCATCCGGCGCATGCTGGCGGTCTGCGCGGCGGGACGCATCCTCAATCCGATCTCGGCACGCAGCCAGGTCATCGGTGCGATGACGATGGGCGTCGGCGGCGCCCTGATGGAGGAACTCGCGGTCGACAAGCGCTTCGGCTTCTTCGTCAACCACGACCTCGCGGGCTACGAAGTGCCGGTCCATATGGATATCCCGCATCAGGACGTCGTCTTCCTTGACGAGGCGGACGACAAGGTATCCCCGATGAAGGCGAAGGGCGTGGGCGAACTTGGCCTGTGCGGCGTCGGCGCGGCGGTGGCCAACGCCGTGTACAACGCCACCGGCATCCGCGTGCGCGAATACCCCCTGACGCTCGACAAGTATCTCGACCGGCTGGACGAAGTGGCCTGAATTCCCGGCTCCTCCCCGCCGGCATGGTCGGTGGGGAGGGCAGCCATCGCCTCCGCCACGTGAGCGGCGCGGGAATGCCGTGCGTTTTGGCGTTGCACAAGGGCATTGTCGCTTTCTACAAGCGAGCCTCATTCCAGCGACGGGAAACGCGCAGATGCCGTTCAGGCGTTCCGATCTTGCGGACCTCAGCTACTTCCTTGCCATCGCGCGGCACCGAAACTTCAGGAAGGCCGCAACCGAACTTGGCGTAAGCGCCTCGGCACTCAGTCACTCACTGCGTGGACTGGAGGAGCGGCTGAAGGTGCGGTTGCTGAACCGTACGAACCGGTCGGTGACGCTGACGGCGGCGGGCGAGGAGTTGCAGGGCGCCATCCGGGAACCCTTCGCCGCCATCCACGAGGCGGAAAACCTCCTCAATCTCCACCGCGATGCGCCGACGGGGCGGGTCCGGATCAATGTCCCGGACGAGGCGGCGATGCGGCTGCTCGTGCCGGTCCTTCCGGAGTTCGTTTCGCGCTATCCGGACGTGGAGGTCGACATTTCCGTCGACAACACCATGGTGGACGTCATCGAAGCGGGGTTCGATGCCGGCATTCGCTTCGGCGGCACGGTACCGGAAGATATGATCGCCCAGCGGCTGTCGTCGGACTTTCGCTGGGTCGTTGCAGGGGCGCCCGGCTACTTCGAGCGGCACGGCGAGCCGAAGCACCCCGAGGACCTGATGCACCATCGCTGCATCAGGCTGAGGCTGGGCAATGGCCGTATGTACCATTGGGACTTCGAGCAGGGCGATGATGTTCTCGCGCTGGATGTGCCGGGACCGGTGATCGTGGACAACGCCAGTGCATCACGCGCGCTGGGGTTGAGCGGGATGGGGCTCATGTATGCGGCCGAACCCGCCATCGCGCCTCTCGTCGCGCAGGGCAGGCTGCGGCTTACGCTGGAGGACTGGGCCTCCCCCGGCCCAGGCTATTTCATCTACTATTCCAGCCGTCGGCAGGTGCCGCATGGCCTGCGGCTTCTGGTGGATCTCATCCGGGAGCTCCGGCCGCTGGGATAACGATCAGAAATCCTCCGTGTCGATGCTGGCATTCATCGCCGGGGAATAGCGATGGCCGCTGACGGTCTCCTGATTGATGAGCGCGCCCGCGCGTGAAAGCACCTCGGCAGTGACTGGAAGGTTGTTGGCGGCGTGGTTCTCGTCGAAGTGTACGACGGACCCTGTGCCCGGTATGGCATGGAGGTGCGGACCTTGCGCGAGCACCCAGGCGAGCGCAAGCTGCGCGGCCGTCATCCCCGCCTCTGCCGCCAGCGCCGCCAGCTGGCGCACCAGTTCAAGATTGTCGGGCCAATTTTCGGGCAGGAAGCGGGGCATCGACCGGCGGATGTCGTTTGCCGGGAAGGCGCCGGGAGATGCTATGGCACCGGTCAGGGCGCCCCGGCCGACCGGGGAGAACGCCACCAGCGCAATGCTCAGTTCGCGGGTCGTCTCCAGCACGCCCAGCTCCACGTTGCGCGTCCACAGCGAGTACTCGGTCTGTATGGCGGCCATGGGATGGACGGCATGCGCCTCGCGAATGTGCGCGCTCGACCATTCGGAGACGCCGTAGTGGCGTATCTTGCCGGCCTCTATCGCGCGCACCATGGCGCCCACGGAATCCGCGATGGGCGTGTCCGGATCGAACCGATGCATGTAGAACAGGTCGACGTGGTCGGTCCCCAGGCGCTTGAGGCTGGCGTCGAGCGAAGCGGTAATGGACTGCGGTGTGCAGTCGATCCCGCGGCGCTCCCCATCAAGGAGGATGCCGGTCTTCGTAGCCAGCAGGAAATCATCGCGGCGGGACATGATGGCCTCGCCCAGGATTTCCTCGCTCACGCCCATTCCGTAGATGTTGGCGGTATCAAAATGATCGCAGCCTGCGTCGAGGGCGTGGCGGAACAGCGCTACCGCCTCATCCCGCGAGGGGGCCGTCCCGTATGCCCAAGCGACGTTCATGCATCCGAGGCCTACCGGTGCGACATCGCGGCCGGCAAGGGGGCGTTTGGTCATGCGCAGATCCTGTCCTTCAAGGTCGGGTACGCGAGGTCGACCATAAAGAGCGACCCGTCAAGACAGCCGGCCACACCACCCGCTTCGTCTTTGGCTTTGACCAACCTGCGTATAGCCGGAGTGGTAATGCCGTGCTGGAGGCCTATCTACCGCTTACCAACCCGATCAAGCGAAAGAGGTCCCGCTACATGGATACCCGCCGCGAATCCGACAGTATCGGCGAAATCGACGTCCCGGCCGACGCTTACTGGGGCGCGCAGACGCAGCGCAGCATTGAGAACTTTCCCTTTGGCGCGTCCGAACGCATGCCCCTCGCCATCGTGCACGCCCTTGCCCTCGTGAAGCAGGCCGCCGCCCGCGTGAACCGCAGGCACGGCCTTGATGGAGCCTTTGCCGACGCCATTGAGGTGGCCGCACGGGAAATCGTCAGCGGGAAGCTGGACGACCAGTTTCCGCTCGTCATCTGGCAGACCGGCTCCGGCACCCAGTCAAACATGAACGTGAACGAGGTGATCGCCGGCCGGGCGAACGAGATCCTCACCGGAAAGCGGGGCGGCAAGGCGCCGGTCCACCCCAACGACCATGTGAACATGGGGCAGTCCTCCAACGACAGCTTTCCGACCGCACTGCATGTCGCGGCGGCGCGTGCGGTGACCGACACGCTGCTTCCCGCGCTCGATCGGCTGCAGTTCTCGCTGGAGGCGAAGGTCGCCGCGTGGCAGGACATCGTGAAGATTGGGCGGACTCATCTGCAGGACGCCACCCCCGTCACGCTGGGGCAGGAGTTTTCCGGCTATGTCCAGCAGCTGCGTCTCGGTCGGGAGCGGATCGAGGCGGCGGTGTCTCATGGCATCCTGGCGCTGGCGCAGGGCGGCACGGCAGTCGGCACGGGCCTGAACGCCGCGCCCGGGTTCGACGTCGACATCGCGCGCGAGCTTGCGGATCTTACCGGGCTTCCGTTTCGCACGGCTGAGAACAAGTTCGAGGCGCTCGCGTCCAACGATCCCCTGGTCCATCTGTCGTCGACACTCTCTACGCTGGCGGTGGCCCTCACGAAGATTGCGAACGACGTGCGCTGGCTGGGCTCCGGCCCCCGCTCCGGCCTGGGCGAGCTCGATCTCCCCGCCAACGAGCCGGGCAGCTCGATCATGCCGGGCAAGGTCAACCCGACTCAGAGCGAGATGCTGACCATGGTTTCGGCACAAGTCATTGGTAACCATCAGGCGGCGACCATCGGTGGACTTCAGGGCGCGTTCGAGCTCAACGTGTTCAAGCCGCTGATCGGGGCTGCGGTGATCCGCTCGACCGACCTTCTCGCGACCGGAATGGTCAGTTTTGCTGAACGCTGCGTGGACGGCATCGAGCCGAACCGCTCGCGCATAGCCGAACTGCTCGATCGCTCCCTGATGCTGGTGACCGCGCTTGCTCCCGAGATCGGCTACGACAACGCCGCGAAGATCGCCAAGCACGCGCACGCAGAGGGCCTGACCCTGAAGCAGGCCGCGCTCGCGCTCGATCTGGTGGACGAAACGACGTTTGACCGGCTGGTCCGCCCCGAAACCATGGTCTGAGGCGTCTTTCAAGACGCCTCTGCGGGAGCGCCGCGCCGGACACTCTGGTGTTCCCGCACGTTGACCCTGTTGCCGAAGTTCGCTCTACGCTGCGGCAGGCGTGCCGTCGCCAGTCTCGGAGGAAGGCAGGTATGCGCCGCCTGCCACTTTCCCTTCAGGGGCGATGAGGGCAGGAGGAACTGGATCTCCACGCTGCAGGGGGCGAACACGTGACGGACGGATTGACCAAGGGTGATGCACCAGCAACGGCGGCGAACGGCTGGCTCGATCGCCGCTTCGCCTTGACGGAGCGGGGGACGAGCGCGCGCACCGAAGTCCTGGCTGGGGTGACGACATTCCTGACCATGGCCTATATCGTTCTGGTCAATCCCGCGATCCTTGGGAGTGCGGGGATGCCCGTGGCAGCGGTAGCGGCGGCGACGTGTTTCGCGGCCGCCTTCGCCTCGATCCTCATGGGCCTTGTCGCCAACACGCCGCTCGCCCTGGCGCCCGGCATGGGGCTCAACGCCTACTTCAGTTTTACGGTCGTCCAGCAGATGGGCGTGCCATGGCAGGTCGCACTCGGCTGCGTGTTCATCTCCGGCGTGGCCTTCCTGGTGCTCACCCTGACCGGGGTACGGCAGCTGATCGTCAACTCCATTCCGCAATACCTCTTTGCAGCGGTGGCAGGGGGCATAGGGCTGTTCATCGGTTTCATCGGCTTCAAGGACGCAGGGATAGTCGTTTCCAACCCCGCAACCTTCGTGGCGCTCGGCGATCTCAGGTCGCCAGGGGCGGCGCTTGCGATCTTGGGGCTTGTGGTCATCGGCGCGCTCAGCGTGTGGAACGTGCGCGGCGCGATGCTGATTGGCATCGTCACGACCACTGCGGTTGGATGGCTCGCCGGAATGGTCACCATCAATCCTGAACCCTATTCGCTGGAAGCCATGACGGGAACGGCGTTCCAGCTGGATATCGGCGGTGTCCTTGGCCTTTCCGGCAGGCACGGTCTGGGGCTGCTGGAGATTCTCTTCGTCTTCCTGTTCGTGGACCTGTTCGACAACATCGGTACGCTCGTTGCCGTCACCAAGAGGGCGGGTCTGATCGACGCGGAAGGGCGGATCCCGCGCCTCAACCGCATCCTCGTCACCGATGCGACCGCAACGATTGTCGGTTCGATGGCCGGTACGAGCACGGTGACCAGCTATGTGGAAAGCGCTGCGGGCGTGCAGGCGGGTGGGCGTACGGGCCTAACCGCAGTGGTGACCGGCGCGCTCTTCCTGGCGATGATGTTCGTGGCACCCTATGCGCAGGTGATCCCGCTTTCGGCGACCGCCCCGGCGCTGATCATCGTGGGCGGCCTCATGCTTTTGCCGCTCACCGAAGTGAAGTGGGAGGATCCCCTTGCGGCGATCCCTGCATACCTCACGGTGGCGATGATCCCCTTGACCTTCTCGATCGCCAACGGACTTGCGTTCGGCATCACGGCGCACGCGGCGCTGAAGATCGCGCGCGGCACGATCACGCGCAAGGACGGGTTCCTGCTGTTGCTGGCGCTGCTTTTCATCTTCCGCTTCGTCTGGATGGGCAGCGCCTGATGCTCAGGTGCGGTAGCCATCGATGAGCTTGCGGGCGTTTCGAGGCGAGTTGCTATCCGTGCCGCAGGATCCTCGCGATGCACCCGACGCGGTGTGTCACGAACCTGACGGGTTGCTGGTGGTGGAAGATGGCCGCGTCGTGGCGCGGGGAGCCTACGAGACAACCCTGCGATCGTTTCCCGGCGTTGCCGTGGAGAAGCTGCCGGGTCTTGTGGTGCCCGGCTTCATAGACGCACACGTTCATTACCCGCAGACGGACTGTATCGCCTCCTACGGCGAGCAGCTCCTGGACTGGCTCGACACGCACATCTTTCCGGCGGAAAAAGCGTTCGCCGACAAAGACCATGCCGCCGAAGTGGCGGCGTTCTTCCTGGACGAACTGCTGCGCAACGGCACAACAAGCGCGCTGGTCTATCCCACGGTTCACGAGGCCTCGGTTGACGCGCTGTTCGAGGCGGCGCTTGAGCGGGACATGCGTATCGTCTCGGGCAAGGTGCTCATGGATCGTGGCCCGGAGGGGCTTGCCGACACGCTTGCCAGCGGGCGTGCCGCCACGGAGGCGCTGATCCGACGCTGGCGGGGACGGGGGCGCCTCGGCTACGCGGTGACGCCCCGCTTCGCGCTCGCCTCGAGCGATGCGCAGCTGGCCGATGCGGGCGCGCTTCTTTCCGAGCATCCCGAAGTGCTGATGCATACGCACCTGTCGGAGAACATCCACGAGATCGCGGCGGTGGCCGCTCGCTTCCCTGACAGCACGGATTATCTGGATGTCTATGACCGGTTCGGCCTGGTTACGGCGCGTTCCGTGTTCGCGCACGGTGTCCACCTGTCCGACAGGGCCTGCTCGCGGCTGCGATCGAGCGGCGCCGGCGTGGCGGTGTGCCCGTCGTCCAACCTGTTCCTTGGCTCAGGGCATTTCGATTTCGGACAGGCCGATCGGCATGGCCTGCGGCTGGGGCTGGGAACGGATATCGGAGCGGGGACGTCGTTCTCCATGCTGCAAACGGCAGGGCTGGCTTACCAGGCGGCTCTGGCGCGGGAGGACCGGCTCGATCCGTTCCGCGCGCTTTACCTCGCCACCGCCGGTAGCGCGGGTCTGCTGCGGATCGGCGACAGGGTCGGGAGCCTGCAGCCCGGGCAGGAGGCTGACTTCGTTGTGCTGGATTGCGCCGCGACGCCTCTGCTCGCACGCCGAACGGCCAACGCAGACCTTGCCACAAGGCTCTTTGCGCTCCAGATCCTCGGCGATGAACGCGCCATCGCCCGAACGTACGTCATGGGCCGCTGTGCGTGGAAAAGGACACCATGACCGATTTTGACACCTTCATAGAAGGCCTGCCCAAGGCCGAACTTCATCTCCACATCGAAGGCAGCCTGGAGCCCGAGCTGATGTTCGAGCTGGCCCGGCGCAACGCCGTGGCCATACCCTTCGCTTCAGTGGAGGAAGTCCGGGCGGCTTACGCTTTCTCGAACCTGCAGGACTTCCTCGACATCTACTACGCCGGGGCCGATGTCCTGCGCACGCGAGCCGACTTCCACGACCTTGCCATGGCCTATTTCACACGGGCGGCGCGGGACGGCGTGGTTCATGCCGAACTCATGTTCGATCCGCAGACGCACACCGATCGCGGGATGCCCTTTGCGGAGGTGATCGAAGGTCTGCTGTCGGGAATGCGCGCCGCCGAGGCCCAGTTTGGCATCACGTCCAGCCTGATCCTCTCGTTCCTGCGCCACCTGAGCGAAGAGGCCGCCTTCGCCACTCTGGAGATGGCTGAGCCCTGGCTGGACCGCATAGCCGCTGTCGGCCTCGACAGCTCCGAGGTGGGGCATCCGCCCTCCAAGTTCGCCCGCGTCTTCGCGGCAGCTCGAGAGAAGGGCTTGCGCATCACGGCTCATGCCGGAGAGGAAGGCCCGCCGGAATACGTTCAGGAGGCGCTTGATCTTTTGAAGGTGGAACGGCTCGATCACGGCAACCGCGCGCTGGAAGACGAGGCGCTGGTCGCACGCCTCCTGTCCGAAGGCATGACGCTGACGGTGTGCCCTCTGTCCAATCTAAAGCTCTGCGTCGTGGAGGATCTGGCGGACCACCCGCTCGACCGGATGCTGGCGCTGGGCCTCAGGGCAACGGTCAATTCGGACGATCCGGCGTACTTCGGTGGCTATGTCGCGGACAATTATCGGGCCATCGCGAAGGCGCGAGGGCTGTCGAGGGAGGATCTGGTGACGCTGGCGCGCAACAGCTTCACCGGCTCATTCCTGCCGCGCGAGACAGTAGCTCGCCATGTGGCGCGGCTTGAGGCCTACGCGGCAGGGTAGGTCAGCGACCGTGCATCCCCGGGCCAGCTGCGCTGGCCAGGGGATGTATGACGTTCACCCCAGGCGTTCGGGGACCGAGCGCGCCTCGTCGACGATGGCATCTTTGGTGCCAACCGCTTCCCACGGGAAGACGAACCAGCGCTTGTCCTGATCGCGGTCGATCTCGTCCACATAGAGTTCGGCGACCGCTTTGGAGCGCGTGTTGTTGATCAGCACGGCGAAGCGCAGGTTGTCGGGCTCGCACCCGCTGTTGCCGAGCAGGTTGCGGATGTATTCGATGGTGCCGCCGCTGTCGTTGATGTCATCGACAAAGAGCAGGCGCCGTCCTTCCGCGCTCATTCCCGCGACTTTGCGCAGCAGTTCGTCGGCAAAGCCCGGGACCTTGGCCGAGTGGTCGATCGAAAGCATCGGAAGTTCAAGCTGGTGCGAGATGAAGACCGCTGGAACGAGGCCGCCACGGCCCACGCCGATGATGAACTCGGGCTGCCAGTCGCCGCCGCTGATCTTTCGTGAAAGCAGGCGCACCTTCGCAAGGAAGTCTTCGTAGAACTCGAGGTAGTGCAGTTCGGGCTCGGCTGTCTGGCTCATGCGGCGCGAATCCTGTCCGTCGATTTAGGGAAAGCGGGGCGGATATCCGCAGTCCGGTCCAAGAGCAATCGCAGGAAGGGCATCTTCGGTTCCTGCAAGCGCAAGGGCGGAGCCGTCAAACGCAGCCGGCAGGCCGGAGGGGCTGTCGCTCTGCCGGCACAAGCCCCGGGGGTATCTCCCGGGGGCCGCGCCGGTCAGAGGGAGCCGATCGCCAGGAACCGCTCTTCGCGCTGGCGAACGAGCTCGGCTGCCGACCGTCCGGACAGCGCATCCAGCTCGCGGCCGATGGCTTCCGCGAGGGTGCGCGCGGTTGCGGCAGGATCGCGGTGCGCGCCGCCGTTGGGTTCGGGCACGATGCTCTCGATGACGTTGAGGGCGAGGAGATCCTGCGCCGTGACCTTCATCGCCGTCGCCGCGTCCGCGGCCTTGTCGGCCGTGCGCCAGAGGATCGACGAGGCGCCTTCCGGCGAGATCACCGAATAGACCGAATGTTCGAGCATCAGGACCGTGTTGGCGGCAGCAATGGCGATCGCGCCGCCCGAACCGCCTTCGCCGACGATCGCGGACACCATCGGTACGCCGAGGGCGAGACACGCTTCGGTGGAACGGGCTATGGCTTCGGCCTGGCCGCGCTCTTCGGCTTCCACGCCCGGGAACGCGCCTGCGGTATCGACCAGCGTCACCACGGGCAGGCCGAACTTGCTGGCCATCTCCATGAGGCGGATGGCCTTGCGATACCCTTCGGGCTTAGCGGAGCCGAAGTTGTGCTTGATGCGGCTCGGCGTATCGTGGCCCTTCTCATGGCCCATGACCATGACCTTGCGGCCGTCCAGCGTGGCGAAGCCGCCGATGATCGCGGCGTCCTCGCCATAGGTGCGGTCGCCCGCAAGGGGTACGAAGTCCGTAAAGGCCAGGCGGATGTAGTCGAGGAAGTGCGGGCGCTGCGGATGACGGGCCACCTGTGTCTTCTGCCAGGGCGTCAGCTTGGCATAAGTGGCGGCCAGCATGGCAGCGCTCTTCTTTTCGAGCCGGCCAATCTCGCCATCGATGTCGAGATCGCTGCCGTCGGCGGTGGCGCGCAGTTCAGCGATGCGCGCTTCCAGCTCGGCGATCGGCTTTTCGAAATCCAGGAACGAAATCATGCTCATCCAGTCCGTGTCGTCGGCGCACCCGCCGATACCACTATGCCTTTATTCCACAGGTGTCGCGGGGGCGGACCTGGGTCCGCCTCCGCGCCGTCTCGTCAGCTCACGCGCTTGGCGAGCCACTCCTCCAGCCACTTGATCGTGTAGTCCCCGCTCTTGAACTCGGGGTCTTCGAGCAGCGCCTGGTGCAGCGGGATCGAGGTCTTAACGCCGTAGATCACCATCTCCTCCAGGGCGCGCTTCAGGCGCATGATGGCGCCGTTGCGGCTGCGGCCCGAGACGATCAGCTTGCCGATCATCGAATCGTAGTACGGCGGAATGCGGTAGCCCGCGTACAGGCCGCTATCGACGCGCACGTTCATGCCGCCCGCCGCGTGGTAGCCCTTCACTTCGCCGGGAGACGGTGCGAAAGTCCAGGGATCCTCCGCGTTGATGCGGCACTCGATGGCATGGCCCTTGAACTCGATCTGGTCCTGCGTGAACGCCAGATCCTGCCCGTCCGCGATGCGGATCTGTTCGCGCACCAGGTCGACGCCGGTGATCGCTTCCGTCACCGGATGTTCCACCTGAAGGCGGGTGTTCATCTCGATGAAGTAGAACTCGCCGTTTTCCCAAAGGAACTCGATAGTGCCGGCGCCGCGATAGCCCATGTCCGCCATGGCCTTCGAAACGATGCCGCCCATCCGGTCGCGCTCTTCAGGCGTGATGACTGGCGAAGGGGCTTCCTCAAGCACCTTCTGGTGCCGGCGCTGCAGCGAGCAGTCGCGCTCACCGAGGTGGACGGCGTTGCCCTTGCCGTCGCCGAACACCTGGAATTCGATGTGGCGGGGGTTGCCGAGGTACTTTTCCATGTAGACCGTGGCGTCGCCGAAAGCCGCCTTGGCTTCCGAGCGGGCCTGACCCATCTGGCTTTCCAGTTCCTCGGCGTTGTTCACGACCTTCATGCCGCGCCCACCGCCGCCCGAAGCCGCCTTGATGATCACCGGGTAGCCGATCGTCTCGGCCAGGGCCCGTGCCTCGTCGAAGTCCTCGATGGCACCGTCCGAGCCGGGGACGAGCGGGAGGCCGAGGGCACCGGCGGTGCGCTTGGCCTCAACCTTGTCCCCCATGGTGCGGATGTGCTCGGGCTTGGGCCCGACCCACTTCAGGCCATGCGCCTCGACGATCTCCGCAAAGCGGGCATTCTCCGAGAGGAAGCCGTAGCCGGGATGGATCGCGTCCGCGTGCGTGATTTCGGCGGCCGAGATGATGGCGGCTACGTTGAGGTAGCTGTCCTTCGCTGCCGGCGGCCCGATGCAGACGGCATGGTCGGCAAGGCGCACGTGCATGGCGTCCGCGTCAGCGGTGGAGTGGACGGCGACGGTCTCGATGCCCATCTCGCGCGCGGCGCGGTGGATGCGCAGCGCGATCTCGCCGCGGTTGGCAATCAGGAGGCGCTTGATGGCCATGAACGTACCGACCTCAGGCGATCACGACGAGCGGCTGGTCGAATTCGACCGGCTGCTGGTTGTCGACGAGGATCTGGGTGATCGTGCCGGCCTTGGGCGCGACGATCTGGTTCATGACCTTCATGGCCTCGACGATGAGGAGCACGTCGCCGGCCTTGACGGTCTTGCCGACCGAGATGAAGTCGGCGGCGCCGGGCTCGGGGGCGAGGTAGACGGTTCCGACCATCGGCGACTTCACGGCATCGACCGGCGCTGCGGCGGGTGCCGCTTCGACCGGAGCTGCTGCGGCGGCCGGAGCCGGTGCGGCCGCAGGCGCATAGGCGGGGGCGACGGTTGCCGCCATCTGCTGCACCAGCTGGCGCGATACGCGGATCTTGGTGTCGCCTTCCTCGACCTCGATCTCGGACAGGCCGGTCTCGGCCAGCAGTTCGGCGAGTTCGCGAACCAGGGCGCTATCGATATTCACGCGACTTCCTTTCGTTCAAGGTATCCGAGCAGCGTTGCCAGCGTGCCTTTGAGGTCCTTGCGATGGACCACCATGTCCACCATGCCGTGCGCATGGAGGTACTCGGCGCGCTGGAAGCCGTCGGGGAGTTTTTCTCGGATCGTGTCCTGGATCACGCGCTGGCCGGCGAAGCCGATGAGCGCGCCGGGTTCGGCGATCTGGACGTCGCCCAGCATGGCGTAGCTGGCCGTGACGCCGCCGGTGGTCGGGTCAGTCAGGACGACGATGTAAGGCAGCCCCGCGGCAGCGAGACGGCGCGTGGCGACTGTCGTCTTGGGCATCTGCATCAGAGAGAGGATGCCCTCCTGCATGCGGGCGCCGCCGGCTGCGGTGCAGATGATGTAGGCGCAGTTGTCCGCGACCGCCTTCTCGACACCGGCCACGAAGGCTTCGCCGACCGCCATGCCCATCGAGCCGCCCATGAAGGCGAAGTCCTGCACGCCCAGCACGGCCTTGCGGCCGTCGATCGTGCCCGCCGCATTGGTCAGCGCGTCAGGATAGGGGTTGGCGGCGCGAGCGGCCTTGAGACGGTCGGGGTATTTCTTGGTGTCGCGGAAATTCAGCGGATTTTCCGGCACCCTGGGCGTAGGCAGCACCGAGTAACCGTCATCCAGCAACAGGTCGAAGCGGGTCTTCGTCCGGATGCGACCGTGATGCTGGCAGTTCGGGCACACCGAGAGATTGGCCTCGAAGTCCTTGGCGAACAGCATCTCGCCACAGCTCGGGCACTTCATCCAGAGGTTATCGGGCGTATCGCGCTTTGCGAGGCTCGATATGGAATTGCGGACCTTGCTGAGCCAACTCATTTCGGTTTCGTACCAATCCTGCAGAAAAAGAGCTTTCGAGACGGCCTTCTGCCCTGTTCGGCGCATCCCGATCACGTCCGGCCGCGACCCGGATCGCTCGTTTTAAGAGCGCCGGAGCCGGTACGAAGGGCGCCCATTAGAGGAATCCGCTACGAGGTCGCAAGCCAATTCGGGTTGCGCGATGGGCATTTGGCTTGCGGCGCCATCGCCGGGGCGTAACGGGAGGGCGATGCCCGGGGTGATGTTGGATACTAAAATCGCGGGTTTGTGCCTCTACTGCAATGTTGTCGGGTGTTTTGTATCCATGCGACAGGATGCGCCCATTTCGGTCTCCCGACCGTTTCAAGGTTGTCGAACGGGTCCGGCACCGAGTTTCCGGATTGGGCAACCGCCGCGCAAGAACAACCAGCCGACAGGAGCGTCGAACCTTGGAAATGCCTGGAGCCATCGCGATCAACACGTGGCGCCATACGTACGACGGCCGACCGGCCGAAGCCGGATCCGTCGCCATTCCGGCCGAGGCGCCGATCGCGATCGAGACGAACGGCATCGCCTACGCCGTCATGATGGCGACCCCGATCGAGATTGAGGATTTCGTCACCGGTTTCCTCATGGCGGAAGGCCTCGCTCTGCCGGACGAGGTTGGGGATGTGGCGGTCCACGCGACATCGGGGGAGCAGTGGGGAACCGGCTACGTGGCACGCGTGAACCTGCCGGGAGAGCGTCTTGGGCCGATTCTGGAGCGGGCACGCCGGCGGGTGGGGGACAGTTCCTGCGGGATCTGCGGGATCGAGGGGGTGGAAGCGGCGCTGCGTCCGTTGCCGCCGGTGGAGCGTGCCTCCTCCGCGACGCCGCAGGCGATCCGCCGCGGCCTTGAAGCGATGCGTGAAGGACAGGTGCTGGGCCAGCGGACACGGGCGACTCACGCGGCAGCCTTCTGCGACGAGCAAGGGCGGGTGCTTGCCCTGCGGGAGGACGTGGGGCGTCACAACGCGCTGGACAAGCTGGTCGGCGCGCTGGCGCGGCAGGGCATTTCTCCGACCACCGGCTTCATCGTGATGACTTCGCGCTGTTCCTACGAGCTGGTGGAGAAGACGGTGCGTGCGGGCTGTCCGCTGCTGGTGACGATCTCGGCGCCCAGCGATCTCGCGGTGCGCCGGGCTGCCGCCGCCGGGCTGGCGCTGGGGGTGGTGGCTCGCGACGACTCGATGCTCATGGTCGATCCTGATCGGCCGTTCGTCGAGGACTGAGGGGCAGTCGCCTCCGGTTATCCTTGCAGTCGGGCAGGCCCGACCATAGGTTTGCACGCAACCGGGTTTTCACGAGGATTTCGCGCACAATGGCAACCACTGCCACCGACACTGCAGGGGAACTGAAGCTCACGCCGCCGGACCCTGTTTCCACCATCCAGCCGGAGCGGGCCGCCGGGCTGGTCGCCATCGGGGATGAGGTAAAGTCGAAGCTGCAGGTTCGGGTCGACGAGTTCGTGGATGATCTCGTCTCGCAGGACGCCGCCTCGCCCGAGTTCGGGCGCCGCGTGGACCAGATCACCAACATGGGCCGCAAGGAGATCTCCGACGCGTCCAGCCACTCCAACCGCTTCCTCGACCGCCCGGTGCGCGCGATGGACAAAGAGGCTGGCGTCGGGGCCGATCTGGCCGAACTGCGCCGCACGGTGGAGGATCTCGATCCCAGCCGGAAGGGCAACCTGCTTGCCCCGCGCAAGCTGTTTGGCGTGATCCCGTTCGGCTCCAAGCTGCGCAACTATTTCGACGGCTACCAGAGCGCGCAGGGCCACATCAGCGCCATTCTCGCCCGCCTGCAGGGCGGCAAGGACGAACTGCTGATGGACAACGCCGCCATCGACGTGGAACGTCAGAAGCTATGGGCGGCCATGGGCAAGCTCGAGCAGATGATCTACATGGCGCGCACGCTGGACGAGGCGCTGGAGCAGAAGGCGAACGATCTCGATCATACCGATCCGGCGAAAGCCAAGGCGCTGCGGGAATCGGCGCTTTTCTACGTTCGCCAGCGCACGCAGGACCTGCTGACCCAGATGGCAGTGTCGGTCCAGGGCTACCTCGCGCTCGACCTCGTCAAGAAGAACAACGTCGAACTGGTGAAGGGCGTCGACCGCGCCTCGACCACGACGGTCGGCGCACTGCGCACGGCGGTCACGGTGGCGCAGGCCATGGCGAACCAGAAGCTCGTGCTCGACCAGATCACCGCGCTGAACACGACCACGGCCAACATCATCGACGGCACGGGCCAGATGCTCAAGGACAACACCGCCCGCATCCATGAACAGGCGGCGAACTCCACGATCCCCCTCGAAACGCTGAGCCGCGCGTTCCAGAACATCTACGACACGATGGATTCGATCGACACCTTCAAGCTGAAGGCGCTGGATTCCATGAAGCAGACCGTGACCTCGCTGGAGAGCGAGATCGGCAAGTCCAAGGCCTATATCGCTCGCGCTCAGGGGCAGTCGGAAGGGCTGGCTGCCGGGGACGATGCGGCGGCGCGGACCCTGCTGGAGGCGCTGGACTAAGCGACGATGGCTCAGGTTCCCGCACGCGTGTCACAGGAAATCGTGCGTGCTGCCCGAAGGCAGCGTGCCGCCCGGCTCTACAACGCCCGCAAGGAGCAGTGGCGCTTTCGCATGCGCCGGTTGCGCCGTGCGTTCCTGGCGATGGCCGGCATCTACATCGCCGGCCTCGTTGTCGCGCTGGCTCTGGGCGGCGTGTCCTTCATGGCCTCGTTGCTGACGGTGCTGCTGGGGTTGGGCGTATTCCTGGTCCTCTCCATCTACCCGGCCACACCGCGCACGCACGTCGAGGACCTGAGCTCCGCCAGTCTGGCGGAACTCGCCGGTTCGACCGAGCTGTGGCTCGAAGGCAGGCGCAAGGCGCTGCCGAACGCGGCGGTCGACGCGATCGACATGATCGGCGTCCGGCTGGAACAGATGGCGCCGCAGCTCGCCGTGCTGGACGAACGCGGGCCCGCAGCCCGCGAAGTGCGCAAGCTTCTGGCGGAGCATCTGCCTGAGATGGTCAACAGCTACACCCGCATTCCGCCGCAGCTGCGCAGCAAGGCCGGACCGGGGGGGAGCAGCCCGTCGGAGCAGCTTGTCGACGGCCTTTGCGTCATCTCCGACCAGATCGAGGCGATGAGCGAGGATCTGTCCCGGAACGACATCGACGCGCTGGCCACGCGGGGCCGCTTCCTTGAGGTCAAGTACCTCGATCGCGAGTGATGGATCGCCGGGGCGGCGGGCGACGGCGGCTCTGCCGTGATACGTGCCTTTTCCGATAACAAGGAGAGGCAAGGCAATGGCACACAAGATCCTGCTGTTCATGAAGCGCCGGCCCGACCTGACGGTCGAAGCGTTCCGCGACTACTACGAGACACGGCACGCGCCCCTTGCGGAGAAGTATTCCCAGGGCGTCACCCGGTACATCCGCCGCTACGTGGATCCGCAGCCGCACCCGGAGACCGGCACCTTTACGGACGGACCCGACGTGATCACCGAATTGTGGTTCGATGACGAGGCGATCTACCGCGCCACGCTGGGGTACATGACCAAGAGCCTGATGCCGGACGACATTGTCGCGGACGAGGCGAACCTGTTCGACCGATCATCCTTCCGCATCGCCACTGTGGTCGAGCATGAGACGGACTTCGGCCGTTAGACCGGCACCCGGTGTCGCCTACCAGCGCAGTCCCTCTTCCCTTGGCTTCCAGGTGATCGGGCGTTCGTAGGACGGATCTTCGCGGCTCCACTGGTGCTTGAGGAAGCCCTTGATGGCGTCGGAGAAGACCCAGCCTGGATCGGCATCGGCGGTCATCTCGATGGTGCAGCGACGGACCACGATGCGCCATTCGCCGCCGCGCTTCTCCAGCCGGTCGAGATAGCGGCCAAAGGCGATCGAGGTCTTCTGCGAATCCTTCCAAAACAGACCGCCCACCACGTAGGTCTCGCAGTTGGCGACAGTGCCGTCGATCTCGCACAAGTGGTTCGTTATGTTGTGGCTGGTGGCCTGGAAGGCCCCGCGATGTCCGGCGTTGGCGCGCTCTGGATAGTCCGGGGCGACAGTGACCACAGCGCCGTGTTCGTCAACGCCGTCTTCCCACCAGCAGGAGGCGATCTGCGCGGTGTCCTGCCGATCACGCGCCCGGCACTCGCGCACGATGCAGTCGAGGATGTCCTGCCGGTCCTTGAGGTAAGCGACAGTCGCTTCGAGGTCAGTCATGCCTGCGCTCCATGGGTTGAGAGCAGGCCGATGATGCCGCCATCGACGCGGATGTCGCAGCCGCTGATGTACGAGGCCGCCGGTGAACAGAGGAACTCGGCGACCGAGGCGATTTCGTCCCCGTGCCCCATGCGCTGCTGCGGAACCTTGCCGATCATCGCGCGCAGTTGCTCGTTCGCTTCGGCTTCGGCGCGGCCCATGGCCGTGTCGATGAAGCCGGGCGCGATGGAGACGATGCGCAGCCCCTGCGCGCCATACGCCGGCGCTTCGCGTTCGACGATGCCGATAACGGCGCGCTTGGATACCGCGTAGGCCATGCCGGGGTGGTCCATGAAGGAGGCGATCCCCTCCCGTTCGCCAGTCATCACGAAAGTTCGGATCGCGCCGAGGAGAGCAGGGTCGCCCAGCATGTATGCCGACACGGAGGAGATCAGCACGGCGCAGCCACCGTGCGAGAAGTGAGGGAGCACGGCGGCGACGAGGCGGTTCGTCGCCTCGTAATTGACCGCAAAGATCCGTGGTCCGTCGCTCATCGTCGGCGAAAGCCCGGCGGTGTGAATCAGTGCCGCGATCGGTTCCCCCGTCAACGCGCCGATCAGATCCTGCGGGAAGTCCGGAGACGCGATGTCGGCGGCAAGAATTCGGACTTTGCCCGCGTGGGGCCGCAGTTCCTCCGCCAGGGATTCGAGCCGCGCCGCGTCAAGGTCGCAAAGCAGGAGGGGGCGGCCCTGGGCTGCGAAACGCTGCGCGGCGGGACGGCCCATCCCCCCTGCGGCACCCGTGATAACGACGGTTCCGGTGCTCATGCTCTCTCCTCTGGCTGGCGGCACGCCTACGCAGAAGCATGCAGCAGGCGGGGAGCTAGAGGCGCGGGCTCCGGCGGATCAAGCCCATGAGCCACACCATCGCCAAGGCGTTTCATGCTGATAAGAGCCACTGGTTCTCATATTCTCTTGCATCGGCCGCGATCCGGGCGTTCAATCGCGACCATAAAGACTGTGGGGAGATGCGCGAATGCAGATGACGGGCGAGCAGAGGATCGCCGCGCCTAGGCACAGGGTGTGGGAGGCGCTGAACGATCCGGAGGTGCTGGCCCGATGCATCCCCGGCTGCCAGTCGCTCGACAGGAACGGCGATGACGGGTTCGCCGCCATTGCCGAGGTGAAGATCGGCCCGATCGGCGCACGCTTCAAGGGCAACGTCGCTCTTTCGGAAATCGATGCGCCCAATGGCTACACAATCACGGGCTCAGGCAACGGCGGGATCGCCGGGTCCGCGAAAGGCGGGGCAAAGGTGCGCCTGTCCGATCTCGACGGCGGCGCCACGCTGGTCGCCTACGATGTCGATGCGGAAGTGGGCGGCCGCATGGCGCAGCTGGGCGGCCCGATCATCGATGCGACCGCCAGAAATCTTGCGGTGAAGTTCTTCAGCCGGTTCGGCGAAGTCGTCGGCGGCGACGGTGTTGCACAGAACGTCACGCCGGCACCCGCCCCGGCAGCGGGGGCATCTTCGCTCACCTTCAACGCGCCTCCGGGCGTGGCGCAGGGTGTCCATCCTGCGGCCCCGGCGCCTCTGGTTTTGTGGGGCTGGGTGGCCGCGGTCGTTCTGGCGCTCGTCGCGGGGTACATGCTGGCGCTCGTCGGAACGACGGCGACGCTGGTGGTGTTGGTGCTGCTGGTGGTGACGGCGGCTGCGGCTTACGAAGCCGGGCGGCGGGGATGCGGCACATGAAGCCCGCCCCCTTCGACTACGTGCGTCCCTCGAGCGTAGCCGAAGCCTGCCGCATCCTTGACGAGGCGGGCGGCGGACCCACGGTAATCGCGGGCGGGCAGACTCTGATGCCGCTGCTGAACCTGCGCATGAGCCAGCCCTTCATCCTTGTCGACATCAACGGGATCGCCGCACTGAAGGGCGTGGCGCGGGTCGAGGGTGGCATCCGCGTCGGCCCGGCGACCCGCCAGGCCGACGCTTTGCGTGACGAGACCCTGGCGCGGCACCTGCCCGCCTTCACGAGGGCGCTGGGCCATGTCGGCCATCACCAGACGCGCAACAGGGGAACGATCGGAGGATCGATCGCCCTGGGCGAACCAGCGGCCGAAATGCCCGCAACGGCGGTGGCGCTGGGCGCCTCGATCGAGATCGCCTCGGTGCGGGGCACCCGGCAGGTGCCGGCCGATGCCTTCTACGTCGGCCCGTACATGACCGTGCTCGAGCCGGACGAACTGGTGACCGGCATTGTCTATCCCGATTGGGCGCAAGGGCATCTCGTGCTGTTCCGCGAAGTGGCGCAGCGCCCCGGGGATTTCGCGCTGGTGGGTTTGGTGGGCGCTCTTGTGCTCGAGGGTGGAGCCATTTCCCGCGCCGGTATCGCCTGGTTCGGCATGGGACCGACCCCGGTCCGGGCGCGACAGGCGGAAGCGGCCCTGCTCGGCGCAGAACGCGCGCGGATCGATCCGCACACGATCGCGCGAGCCGCCGTCGCTGACACCGCGCCGTTCGACGATCACCACGCCAGTGCCGAGTACCGCCGCACGGTCGGGCAGCGGGTGTTCGCACGCGCCCTTTCAGAGACGCTGGACCTCAGGAGCGCCGCATGAGCGAGCACCGCATCGAACTGACCGTCAACGGCAACCGCCACATCGCGCGCGTGGAGGCGCGAACAAGCCTCGGCGAGTTCCTGCGCGACACGCTGGGGTACACCGGAACGCACCTTGCCTGCGAGCATGGCGTCTGCGGGGCCTGCACCGTCATGGTGGACGGCGACGCCATGCGTTCCTGCCTCACGCTGGCGGTGCAGGCTGACGGCGCGGCGGTCACTACGGTCGAAGGGCTGGCGCAGGCGGACGGCACGCTGCATCCGGTGCAGCAGGCGCTTAGGGACAACTTCGGGCTGCAGTGCGGTTTCTGCACGCCGGGCGTCGCCATCACGATGGCCGCCGTGACCCGCGACAACGAGGGGGCCGACAGCGGCGCGATGGAGGAGGCTCTGACGCAGGCGATGTCCGGTCACATCTGCCGCTGCACCGGCTATCAGGGGATCCGCCGTGCCATCCGCCAGTTGGCCGGGGTCTCGGCATGAACGTCCACATGAAGAGCGTGGGCGCGGCCCGCTACGTGGGGGAGCGCACTCCGCGCAAGGAGGATGGCCGTCTCCTGACGGGGCGGGGTCAGTTCACCGACGACGTGCGGGTGCCGGGTATGCTCCACGTCGCCTTTGTGCGTTCCGCCGTCGCGCGCGGCCGGATCCTCGGCATCGACACGGCGGCGGCGCGTGACATGCCCGGCGTCCAGGCGATCTACACGCAGGCCGATCTCGCTGCCGTGCCGGTGACGTTCCAGACCTTCTTCTTCACGCCCGCCGAAGCGCCTGTGACGCTTCTTGCCGACGGCCGGGTCGCCTGCGTGGGGGATCCGGTCGCGATGGTCATCGGCGAAAGCCGGGCTCAGGCCGAGGACGCGGCCGCGCTCGTCGAAGTGGCGATCGAGGAGGAAACGCCGGTCGTCACCATTGCCGAAGCCAGGACCGGGCCGCTGGTTCACCCCGACCGCGACGACAACATCGCGGCCGAAATGGGTGACGAGGATTCCCGCGAGGCGGTGCAGCCGCTGCTGGACAGCGCGGCCCATGTGGTGACGACGCGCGTGCGCCACCAGCGTATCGCACAGTCGCCGATGGAAACGCGCGCCTGTCTTGCCTCACCCGAGGGCGAGAACGAGATGACCGTCTGGCTCGGCTGCCAGAGCCCGCACCTTGCCGCCCGCTATATCGCGCAGGTCATGGGCCTGCCGCAGGAGGCGATCCGCGTCATCGCAAAGGACGTGGGCGGCGGTTTCGGTCTCAAGAACATTCCCTGGAAGGAGGAGATGGCGGTGATCGCCGCCGCCAAGCTCCTGCGCCGCCCCGTCAAGTGGATCGAGGACCGGTTCGAGGCCCTGACCGCCTCGTCCCACGCGCGGGAGCAGGACGTGACGCTGACGGTGGGCTTCGATGGCGATGCGCGGCTGCAGGCGGCGTGGTGCGACTATGCCTGCAACAATGGCGCCTGGCCCATGGGCGAGGACGCGAACGTGGCCGTGCACATGTTCATGTGGCCCTGCTACAAGATGCCCGCCTACGGGTTCGTCACGCGCGGCTGGTACACCAACACCATGGGGCTGGGCGCCTATCGCGGGCCCTGGGCGATGGAATCGCTGGTGCGTGAAACGCTCCTGGACAAGGCGGCGCGGCGCATCGGGATCGATCCCGTGGAGCTTCGCCGCCGCAATCTTCTTTACCTGACGGACCAGCCGCATACCTCGACGCTGGGCGTGCCGGTTGAGGATATCACCCCGGGCGAGTGTCTGGAGAAGCTGGTCGCCAACGTCGATTTCGCCGCCTTTCGGCGCGAACAGGCCGAGGCGCGCAAGGCGGGGCGCTATCTCGGCATCGGCGTCGCCACGTATGTCGAGCCCACCGGCACGGCCGGCTCCATGGCGCCGATGACAGGAGAGACGGTTCACCTGCGGGTCGAGCCGACCGGAAAGGTCGTGGCAATGCTGTCCACGCACTCACAGGGGCACGGCACGGCGACGACGATGGCGCAGGTCATCGCCGAGCAGTTGGGGGTCGCGTACGAGGATGTGGCCGTTTACGAGGGCGATAGCGCGATCGGCGCCTTCGGCCCGGGCGCCGCCGGCAGCCGGCAGGGGGTTATCGCCGGCGGCGCCACCTGGCGTGCAGCGCAGTTGCTGTCGGAGAAGGTGAAGCAGGTTGCGGCGCACCTTACCAACGCAAGCGTGGAAGCGATCACCATCGAGGGTGGGATCGTTCACGTTGCCGGGGCGCCGGAAATGTCCCGCTCCCTGCGTGAAATTGCGGAGATCGCTTATGGCGAGCCCGGCCGCCTTCCCGAAGGCGCGCCAACCGGGCTTGAGGCGCAGTACCGCTACCAGCCGCCGCCGATGACCATGACGAGCGCGGCGCACTGCTGCATCGTCGAGGTCGACGCGGAAACCGGCTTCGTGAAGATCCCGCGCTGGATCAGCGCGGAGGACTGCGGCACCGTCATCAATCCCGGCATCGTGGAGGGGCAGATCGCCGGCGGACTGGCGCAGGCGATCGGGCAGGTGCTGCTGGAGGACATGCCTTACGACGCGCGCGGCAACCCGCTGGCGGCGACGTTCAAGGACTACCTCATGCCGACGATCTCGGACGTGCCGGATTTCGAATACCTGCACGCCAGCACGCCATCCCAGACCATCGGCGGCATGCGTGGAGTGGGGGAGGGCGGCTGCATCATTGGCCCGCCGACGCTGGTGAACGCCATTGCCGATGCCCTCAGCCCGTTCGGCGAGATCGAGGAACTGGTCCTGCCGCTGACGCCTGCACGCATCCTCGACGTGATCGAGCAGCGCGACGTTTCTGGCACCCGTGCTCCGGCCGCAGAGGCAAAGTCCGCTGCGCCGATCGTGGAGGAGGCACCGCTTGTCGAGGCGGCGCCGGTGGCGTCCTCATCCATCGACGGTGACTGGGCCATGGTGCTCAAGACGCCGATGGGACCGCAGGAGATGGTCGGCCACTTCGACACGGTCGGTGCCAGCGTCTCGGGTTATCTCGAAGCGCCGGAAGGCCGTCAGGAATTCTCAGGGGGCACCCTTGCGGGCAGCCAGCTCAGGTTCGAGATGAAGGTCGAGAAGCCGATGAAGATCACGCTGAAGTACGACCTCCTGTTCGAGGGCGACGCGGTTTCCGGCAAGTGCAAGATGGGGATGTTCGGCTCGGCCAAGGTGACCGGCACGCGCGCCTGACCCTTCGTCGGCGTCTCTGCCCCGGGGGCATGCTTCATCGCCCGCTGGCGAGTGCGGGGTAACGCCGGAAGGAGGACCGCGCAGGACCGGAGAACATCGGGTCGGCGTCGGGGCGTCCCTGCTGGAACG